>CAMCYT010000033.1 GCA_945885485.1 Prosthecobacter debontii | reverse complement strand
AAACATCGAGGACTAACAGTGCGCGCAGTTTTGGGGCTCCGGCAGGGTTCTTTTCTAATGCATTGAGCAGTCCTTTAGCTGCGAGTTGGTGATCTTTTCCGCACCATTCGATGTATGCACGGGAGATATCTAGAGTGTTCACATCATTCTGCATCACATCATTCGCGATGACTAAAGCACGGGCGGCGTCACCGGCCTCGGCAGCGACTTTTGAGGAACGGGCGAGAGGATCATATCTATCATCTCGGCGAGGAAACGCAGCGAGGTAACGCCGTGCCTCCGCTTCGATCTCAGGAGGCTTGGCCTTGGCGGCAATCATCGCCTCGATCAAATACCTATGAGCTTCAGAATGCTGATCGGCCAGCGATTTTCTGATAGATGCGACAGCATTTGAGTGCTGCCCGAGCTGGCTTTCGCAGCGACCTTGCAGGAACGCGATCTGCTGCGCGGAACGTGAGTCGATCTGGCCACCGCGTTTCGCCACAGTCTTCGCGATTTGTAAACCATCTGCCCACTTTTCACAGCGTATGGCGGATTGCATTCCTTGGATCGCAAGCCCCGTCAGTGTGGATCCTGGAGGTAGTTTCGTAACCATCTCGCCTGCGAGTATTGTCGCTTCGGAGTAAGCTTGCGGCTTGTCAGTCGTGATCCAAGTTTTCAGAGCGCGGATGCCTTGCTCTGTAGTCCCGCCGTTGCGCCAAATAGCGGCTCGTTGGGATGCTCCGAGCGTTGCTCGGCCAGTTCTTTCATAGGCGGTCGCGAGCCGATCTCTTGCTTCGTTTGCAAGGGCGTGGCCGGGAAGGATTTCTAAAAATTGCTTCGCTGAGGTGATGATGTCGTCATGCCGAGCGGTGGCGGCGTAACTATCTAACAGGTTCAGCATAACCTCGGCGCGGCGCGGGTGATCTTGTTGCGAGCGCGCGAATTTCGATGCGGTGCGTATTAATCCAAAGACTTGCCCGTCTTTTTTGTAAAGGTCGATGAGTTGCAGCATCAGTGCAGCACCTGTTTGTGATGCTTCGGCGGTTTCTTTGAGGCGGGCTTCGAGGTTCGCGGACTCATCTGCTGTGGCTGCGTAGGCAGGCAAACAGAGGAGAAGGATCGCAGCAAGTCGTTGGGTAGGTAATTTCAAAATCCTGCTTTTTTGAGGGCTTCGACGATTTTATTAGCCTCCGGGGAGATATCGCTTTCCGGATAGTCGTCGATGAGTTGTTGGAATTTTTTTCGTGCCTCGGCTTTGCGGTCGAGCTTGTAGAGGCAGCGCCCGAAGTTAAAAAGAATCACATCGAGAAAATTCGCATCTTGATAATCGGAGAGCACGTTTTCAAAGACATCAATAGCCCGTGCATAGTCTTCCTTCTGATAATAGAATGCGGCCATTTTTGCCACGGCGTCGCCGACTCTTCCAGAATCCGGAAACTGCTCATAGACTTTCTGGTACGCAACAAAGGCATTCTCGAAAAGCTTCGGGGCCTCGCCACCTGTTGCCTTGAGTGCCATTGCTTCATAGCTCTCACCAATTTGAAATTGCGCCTCACCACGTAGGGGGCTGTTAGGAATTTTAGCGACGCTTGCGTAGAGATTGATCGCCCTTATAAAATTGTCTCGTTTGCGTTCGACGTTTGCCTGCTGAAGCATCGCCTCATCGACGAACGCGCTGGAGGGAAACTCGGCGAGTAACTTACGGCTCATCCCGAGAGCGAGCTCCAGCTGATCCATGGCAAAGTAGATCCGCCATAGCTGAACATAAGTTTCTTCTAACAGCTTTCCACCGATTTTTTTAGACTCTGCGAGAAGTTCTTCGCAAACGTCGAGTGCCTCTGTGTATTTTAGATCAGCTTTCGTATTAAGGCCGAACTCTTTGTAATGGTTGCCCACCTCGGTAAGCGCGGAAGCCGTGCGGAGCTGAGTTTTCAAGCGGAGTTCAGAGTCGTTAATTTCGGTTTTCGTGACTCGCATCTCGCCGAGATTTCCCTCGATGATTCTCGCTTCGGCGGTGCGGATGAGCGTGCCTTCCGTGAGGTGAAGTTCGTCGCGGTAAATCAGGCGTATGACTTGGCCGGGTTCACCCGTTAGTGAGTGATCTGCTGTGCCAGAAAGCAACGGGATTGCGCTGCGGAAGACGCCCGCTTGCTTCGCCTCGTGGAGTGTCACCGGCACGCTGCGGAGCAGTAGCATCGGATCGATCTGAGTTTTCATATCCTCTCCATCGGGCCCCTCTGCTAACTTGCCGCTAGCTACGCCGCTTGCAACTTCATCATCTATTTCTTCGCCTGTCTTACGGCGAAAAACCTGCACAATCGCCTCGAGTTTATCGGCACTGGCGCTGGTATCGCGGTCGGCATCGGTCACCTGAAGATGCAGGGGCTTTCCGATCACCGCTGCTTGCAGGTCCTGTTGGAAGGAACCATCGGTGATGCGTGCAAATCCGTTTCCGATTACTTGCACCTTTTTCGTAAGGGGTTTGTCGAAGGCTTTGGATGCGGTGTGTGCGTCCGTGTAGGTGATGCTGACGACATCGCCGCCGCGGACTTCTAGAATGCCGTTTTTTGGGACGGCGGTTCCGGATTGTGTGGGAATGCTACCCAAAGCGAGACGAGGATGACGTCCGACCGGATCACAGAGCACGGTTTCTTTATCTCCGTTTTTCGTGACGCAGATGATGCCGATCTGCGTGCCTGGTTCGAGGATAGCGAAGTCTCGATCGTCGAGTTTTATGTAGAGCCGTTTACCTGCTTCGACTTTTTCAGTTTTCGAGTCCTCCGCAGAAATGGCAGTGCCGACTTTCTCTAGCGCCTCGATCGCGCGGCTGTAATGACCGAGCTTGAAATGGCCAAGGCCGATATAGTGATAGGCTTCATTAACTTCTTGGGCGTTGGGGAAACGTTCGATGACGTCCCGCATCATCGTGAAACATTTCCCGTAATTTCCCGCCTCATAGAAGCAGCGACCCATGCATAACACCGCATGGGCACGGAGTGCGTCGTCATCGTTATCCTCACTTGCTGCAGCTTCGTAGTGGAGGCGTGCCTTCTCGAAATCACGAGTCACCTCCAGCAAGTGGTCGGCGAGACGGAGGTGTGCTTCAAAGCGAATCAGACTCCGAGGATAGCGCTCGATCACGGACTCCCAGATCTCTAACGCTTTTTCGTTCTCTCCAACTTCAAGTCGGGCGTCGCCTGCTTGCATCAACTTGCGCGCAGCACGATCCTCGATGATCGAACCACGCTCGGCTTTCTCTTCTTGAGAATATGCGAGAGTTGCTGAAAGGAAGAAACAGAGGAACCAACGATGGACAGACATAAACGCGGATTTTCTATTCATGCGAAAAGCTCTCGGATCGGGGTGGCTTCTTTTTGTATGAGTCGCATCGGGCGGCCCTGAGGGGTGATGACTTCCTTGTTGAGGTCGATGCCAAGTGCGTGACAGAGAGTCGCATGGAGGTCGTGGACTTTCACGGGGCGCTCGGCAGCTTCCATGCCGTCTTCATCGGAGGCGCCGATGATCGTTCCGCCTTTGGTTCCACCGCCGGCCATCATGCAGCTGAAACAGCGAGCCCAGTGGTCGCGTCCGCCGCCGTCGTTGATACGTGGGGTGCGTCCGAATTCACTGAGCACGATGACCAAAGTTTTTTCCAAAAGGCCATTCGCTTTGAGATCAGAGATCAGAGATGCGATGCCCGGATCCATCGCATTTCCGTGGGCGCGCATGGCGTTAAAAATATTGCCGTGGTTATCGAATCCACTCCGGTTTACCTGCACGAAACGGACACCTTTTTCTACAAGGCGACGAGCGAGTAGCGCACCACGCCCGAACTCTGTATCACCGTATCGTGCTATCGTCTGTGGTTTTTCCTCGTCGAGCTCGAATGCTTTCAAGGCCGGGCTCTCCATCAGCGCGACTGCGTCTTTAAGCGCGGTCTCAGAAGCTTTAAGTTCAGTGGCTCCGAGGTTGCCTGATATTTGGGCGTTCATTCTCTCAAGCACCTGTAAGCGCTGCATTCCGCGGGCGTGACTGATGCCCTCAGGAAATGCGAGATAGGGATCTTTATCACCGGGTCTCCCTACATAATAAGCCTCGCATTGCTGGCCGAGATAACCGGCGCGGGCGGGCTGACCGCTGATGCTTACAAAAGCAGGAAGATCGCCGAGCGACTCGCGCTCATGCGCCACCATAGAGCCGATGCCTGGATGAAGGATGTTCGGCGACTGGCTGAAGCCGGTCTGAAGTTCGTATTGAGCGCGGCCGTGATCGCCGTTGGTTCCTGAGATTGAGCGGATTAGGGAGGCGTGATGCATCTGCTTTGCGAGCTGCGGGAAAATTTCTGATATCTCCATTCCTGGCACAGATGTTTTGATTGGGTTGAACTCGCCCTGCACCTTGCGGCCCGGCTTCGGATCCCACGTGTCGAGGTGGCTCATGCCGCCGCTGTTCCAGAAAAGGACGACGTGTTCTGCATGGCCTTGGCCGGGAACGGTCTCTGCCATCAGTCGACTGATCGGCATGCCGAGCATCGATGCACTGAATAATTTCAGCATTCGGCGGCGGGTAAACTGGTAATCGTTACAGGCGTTCATCGGTTTTGATATTTCTCAGTTATGGGATAAAACGGAATTCGTTGCAGTTAAGGAGCGCCCAGCGGAGATCGGCCATACCTTCGTGGGGATCTTCAGAGAGCAGTGAAAGGGCGAAGGTTTTTTCCTCCTCTGTGGGAGGCCGGGTGAGGATTTCTCGGTAAGCATAGACGATCGCTTCCGCCTCATCTTTTTCTAACAAGCGGTGGATGGGTTCCAGTGAGCCGACTCGTGAAGCTTCGTGTGTCATCCTGCCGTTGAGCATCATCAATTGTTGACGCAATGAAGATGATGAATCCCGGAACTCGCCTAAGCCTGCGCGTTCGGGTTGTCCGAATACTCTTAGGAAATGTGCAGGGGGTGCGGGAGTCGCCATCCGCATCGCACTATCGAAACGTGGATTATCATCAACTGTGTTGGTAACAGTTTTGGTGGTGTATTTCATCACCTTTTGCTTCTCCTCATTCTGCGCTGCGGCCATCTCGCGAGCTTTGATATGTTCGTCGGATTCTTTGCGCATCGTTTCGAGCTCGGATGCTTCGTTGGGGGTGAGGATGGAATTGAAATCGAGTTTTAAGGAAGACTCCAAGTCGTAGCCATCGTTCCGCATCATCGGTTTTTCAGTGTCCATCTGCAGCGCCGGCGCTCCGCCTTCCACCATCACATACTCGCCAGTTGGCACTCTCACCTCGCTACTGACTTCTTTATGATTTGCGCCTGCGGGCCATTTGAAATCCTCGAGATGTCCGGCGGTGACGACGCTGTCGTAAAGCACTTCTCCCAGCATGCGGCGTTGTGGAGCGGCGGTGAAGTTTCGTTCACTATCCTCGCGAACGGTTAGAGGGATTTCTGCGGTGAGCGGAGCGCGTCGATAAGCATCAGAAAGGGCGATGATACGGATTAAGCTCCGAAGATCGTATCCGCTTGCGATAAATTCACGAGACAAGAAATCCAAGGTCGATGCGTGATGCAAATCTGCGTAAGGAGAGAAGTTATCCAGCGGCTCAACGAAGCCGTGTCCGATCATTTCTGCCCAAACACGATTCACATAAGCGCGGGCGAAGAAGTCATTGCGTGGGTCAGTGATAAGTCCGGCAAGTTTTTCGCGGAGCTCGCTGGTGCGGTAGATGTCTCCGTGCACATTGAGTAGGCGGCTTTCTTTTTCTGCCTCAACGAGAACTGGATCTGCTTTTCTACCTGCACTTGGGTTCACGGCGTCGAGCAAGGCGTCCAGTGATTCTGTTTCACTCCCTCCGATGGATTTTTGTTGTTGCTGCTCACGAAGCTTTTCGAATCGAGTGAGGTAATTTGGCGTAGAATCATTTTTTGCGTTTTTGAAAGGGAAACGCGGGCTGACAGCTTCGCGCTCTTCCGGTTTCGCTTTGTCCTCGGGGGGCCAGAGCACGGTCATCTTGCTGCCCTCAGTGGTATAAACAGAACCCATTCGCTGGTTCCCGACTTTTTGAGTCTTTCCAAAAAATGCAGCGAGATCGTAGAAGTCCCGCTGTTCCCAATCGTCGAATGGATGGTCGTGACACATGGCGCAGCCGATGCGAACTCCGAGAAATACTTGGGCGGTGGCTGCCGCGAGTTCCATCGGGTTCGCCTCGTCTCCAAGAATGAAGCCGACGGCCGGATTGGAGTTCGCGCGGCCAGATGCGGCGATGAGTTCACGCACCATGATGTCGTAAGGTTTCGCTTCAGCGATGGAGCTGTTGATGAAGGCGAGTAACTGATTGCCTCCCTCGATGCTGGATCGGATACGCAACATATCTGCCATGAAAATGGTCCAGCGGTCCGCGAAGCGGGGATGAGCGAGTAACTTGTCCACGAGCTTTTCTCTACGGTCGCCACTCCATGCCTCGAACTCGCGGATTTCGGGAGTTGTCGGGATACGCCCTATCAGGTCGATGGTGGCGCGCCGGAGAAATACAAGGTCATCAACCGTCCCAGTAGTAATGGATTCTGATTCTTCATTCTCGCGGCGGAGAATATCGTCGAGGATGGCTGCGGCATCGGTAGCGGATTCCGGAGTGCGATCGGGAATGGAGACACGCTTGATCGGCTCGGGCTTCTGTTCGGTGAGCGTGACTCCGTCTGGCCACGGCGCACCAGCTTTCACCCACTCATCTAGTAGGGAGACCTCTTTGGGTTCTAGTGCGCGGCCTTCGTCAGGCATGACGCCTTCGTCGATGGGGCGGAGGTGGAGCCGGACAAGTAGCTCACTCGCTGCAGGATTACCCGGGACGATGGCGTCCGCCGTATCGCCACCCTGCATGATCCATTTGTAGGTATCCATCCGCAGTCCACCTTTGGTTTTCTCTGCATTGTGGCAGCGGACACAGTTTCGCTCCAAAATGGGTTGGATCACAGCGACGAAATCCGGGCTTGCGGCAAAGACTGGAAAGCCAGTCGCCACAAGCACTAGAGTTTGAAGGATGGAGATTCTGGTAGGCACTTCGAGCGTTAAAAAAATATTTCGGTAACCCTATAAAAGAGCGACGAGAAGGGAAGGTGATTCTCCAAAAAACCGCCGAATCACAAACTTACGGCAGTAACCCACCTCGTATTGCGGTTTTTTGTGACAATTACGTGAGAACTGCGTCTCCATCCGGCTAATTTAGCAAAAGAAGGATTAAGCTGGCCAGAGGTGCCGGAGGGAAAGCTGTTTTTGAGAGCGATAAAGATGAGAAATTGAAAGAAATGTTAAAATGAGGCACTTGATCCGAATGGTAGCCCGGGCAGTAGAAGATGTTGCGGCACATAATGTTTGACATATCGAACAAAATGTAGCGATCTTGTTCAGAGTATCAACTATTATGGGACGAGAAACTAGCACACTACTGCCCAAGCACGAGCGTCTTCTCGTCGGTTTGGGAGAGAATCTTCGATTGGCGCGGCTGCGGCGAAAGCTGAGTGCCGAACAGGTCGCGGAGAGGGCGGGCCTCAGCCGCACGACCCTCCATCTGATGGAAAATGGATCAGCAGGTATTTCGTTGGGCAAGCTCGTGCAGGTGTTGGCCGTGCTCGGACTTGAGCAAGATCTTTCCGCGGTCGGTAGCGACGATGTTCTGGGCCGCAAGCTGGAAGACGCTCGTCTCACTGAAACTCGGCGACGCGCGCCGAAAAGGAAACTCAAGCAATGAGTAGGGAAATTGAAGTATGGGCCGACTGGCAGGAACTCGGTGCGCCGATCCTGATGGGGCATCTGCGTTCCTCTCTGACCCGAGGGAAGGAGATTTTTTCCTTCTCCTACCAGGGCGAATGGCTGGCGAGTGGTGCCGCCCGGCAGCTCGATCCTGATCTGCGACTCTTCGGTGGGCCTCAATATCTGAACTCCGCGGAACGACCGAACTTCGGTCTATTTCTGGACTCGTCCCCAGACCGATGGGGACGGCTGCTCATGCAACGGCGGGAGGCAGCCCTCGCACGCGAGGCCAATCGTCCCGTCCATCGCTTGCAGGAAACCGATTACCTTCTTGGGGTGCATGATGAACAGCGCTCCGGTGCCTTGAGATTTAGAGAGCGCGAAACAGGCGATAGCTGGCTCAACAACGATTCCTCGATGCGGACCCCTCCGTGGACATCCTTGCGGGAACTTGAACATGCAAGTTGGAAGATCCAGGACGCTTCTGCAAACGACGACCCTCATTATCTCGAATGGCTCAACCTCTTGATCGCGCCGGGTTCGTCGATCGGCGGCGCGCGACCGAAAGCCGGGGTCAGGGATCCTGATGGCGATCTGTGGATCGCAAAGTTTCCCGGACGCAGCGATGCTCGGGACGTGGCCGCGTGGGAGATGCTTACCCACCAACTCGCAGTCAAGGCGGGCCTTCGTGTCGCTGAAGCCGAACTACAACAATTCGGAAGCGGCCATCGAACGTTCATGACCCGCCGCTTTGACCGGGTGCGGGGGAGCAACGGGACGCAACGAGTCCATTTCGCCTCGGCGATGACCCTGCTAGGGCACACCGATGGAGACAATCATCATGCCGGAGCAAGCTACTTGGAGATCGTCGAGTTTCTCTCTCGTCACGGAGCTGCAACCGCCAGCGACCTTGCGGAACTGTGGAGACGAATCGTGTTCTCCATCGCGGTTCGAAACACCGACGATCATCTTCGCAACCACGGTTTCCTACTCACGGATGCCGGATGGCTTCTTTCTCCTGCTTATGATCTGAATCCCGAACCTACCGGAACCGGACTGAGCCTCAATATCTCGGAAACTGACAATGCTTTGAGCTACGATTTGGCCATGGAGGTGGCTTCCTTCTTCAGGCTCAATCATCCGGCGGCGGAAGCAATTCTGCGAGAGGTCAAGGTTGCTGTGGGAACATGGAAAAAACAGGCAAGCGATCTTGGAATCGCGCGCGCCGAGCAGGAAATCATGGCGACAGCATTCAATGCGTGAGCCGAATTTTCGGTTCATCAAGTATATAGAGTCAGATGCTAGTGGTTGCGGACTTAGACCCTTAAATTGACGCGAATGGGCAAATGGACTAAGCGTGATAGGGACAAAAATGTCCCGACTCTTTAAAGATTCTTATCCGTCACCGCACCTTCGCTGGCACTTGTCACGAGTTTTGCATACTTGGCGAGAACTCCGTATTTGTAACGAGGTTCCGGGCGCACCCATTTCGCTTTGCGAGCGGCGATTTCAGAGTCGGGGAGGTTGACGGAAATGCGGTTTTCGACGGCGTTGATTTCGATTTCATCGCCTTCTTCGAGGATGCCGATCGTGCCGCCTTCGAAGGCTTCTGGAGTGATGTGACCAACGACGAACCCGTGGCTGCCGCCGGAGAAGCGACCGTCGGTGATAAGGGCGACGTCTTTGCCGAGGCCCATGCCCATGACTGCAGAAGTTGGGCCAAGCATTTCGCGCATACCCGGGCCGCCTTTCGGGCCTTCGTAGCGGATGACGATGATGTCCCCTTTCTCGATTTTCTTGTCGAGAATGGCGGTCATCGCTTCTGGTTCAGAATTGAAGACGCGGGCTTTGCCTTTGAAAACTTCGCCTTCCTTGCCGGAAATTTTTGCGACTGAGCCTCCTTCCGCGAGGTTTCCGTAGAGCACGCGAAGATGGCTGTCTTTTTTGAGCGGGTTGTTAACCGGGCGGATAATCTGTTGATCGGCTGGGTAGTTGATAGGAGATTTTTCCAAATTCTCGCGCATCGTGCGGCCGGTAACGGTCATGCAATCGCCGTGTAGGAGACCAGCTTCTAACAACATTTTCATCAGCGGCACCGTGCCTCCGATGCGGACGAGATCCGCCATCGCGTATTTGCCGGAGGGCTTGAGATCGGCGAGAACCGGAGTTTTTTTACCGATGCGCTCGAAGTCGTCCAAAGTGATATCAACTCCTGCGGAATGAGCCATCGCGGGAATATGAAGGCAGGCATTGGTTGAACCGCCGAGGGCGATGAGCACGGTGATCGCGTTCTCGAAAGCCTCTTTCGTCATGATATCGCGCGGCTTGATGCCGAGCTTGATGAGATTCAGAACCGCTGCGCCGGCATCAAAACAATCGCGCATCTTGTCATCGGAAATCGCCGCTTGCGCAGAACTGTTAGGGAGCGACATGCCGAGCGCTTCGATTGCACTGGCCATAGTGTTTGCGGTATACATTCCGCCGCAAGAACCTGGGCCGGGGATCGCGCAGGACTCGACGTGATCTAACTCTTCATCGGTGTATTCGCCGTTCGCGTGTTTTCCGACTGCTTCAAATACAGAAACGATATCGAGATCCTTTTCCTCGCCTTTGATTTTGCCGCAGCCGGGAAGGATCGTGCCGCCGTAAACGAATACCGCAGGGCGGTTCATACGGCCCATGGTCATCACGCAGGCAGGCATGTTTTTATCACAGCCACCAATCGCCACGAAGCCGTCCATGCCTTCACAGCCGACCACGGTTTCGATTGAATCCGCGATCACTTCGCGGGAAACGAGCGAGTATTTCATCCCCTCAGTGCCCATCGAGATCCCGTCGGAAATGGTGATCGTGTTGAAAATGATGCCCTTACCTCCTGCAGCATCGATGCCTTTCTTGGACTCAATCGCGAGTTTATCGATGTGGATGTTACAGGGCGTGACCTCGCTCCAAGTGGAAGCGATCCCGATCTGGGATTTGGCGAAATCGTCTTTTTTAAAACCCACGGCATAAAGCATCGCGCGGCTAGGCGCGCGGTCGGGACCATCAAGCATCAAACTGGAAAAGGGGCGTTGTTCGTCGTTCATCGGGCGGCGATGATTGACCAAAGCGAACGAGTTGGCAAACCGTCTTTGAGCAATTTATGGGCACTCGTTCGACCCATAAAATCCTATGGCGTCCTTCGTATTTTTAGGTTAAATTTCATCGTCATGAAAAAGCTATGCAGCGTTCTTTTCTTTGGATTCGCGGTTATTTCAGTGAGTGCTGAGGACGTTGAGAAACGCCGTGCGGATGAGACGGGCAAGAAGTATAAGGAGTATACGACATTGGAGGGACGGGTTTACAAAGACGTCACGATTACGAAAATCACCGATGCTGGGGTTTCGATTACCCATGCCGATGGCTTGGCGCGGCTGAGATTTGAGCAACTGACGCCGGAGCAAAGAAAAGATTTCGGGATCACCGAGGAGGGCGCTGCGGCGGTTTATACTGAGGAAATGAAGGTGCAGGCGGCTTATGAGGCGAAGGTGGAAGCGCAGAAAAAAGAGCAGCTAAAGGCCAAAGACGAGCTACTTGCCAAGCAGATGGCGTCGCTTTTGGCGGCGGAAAAGGCGGTGAGACCGCAAAGAATCATCTCCTCGAAAATTGAATCCACCGTCGAAATCCCCACTTATCCCGTCATCAGAGGATCGGGCAACGCGGTTCTTTACGGAACGCGGCGCTATACCCCCTCCAGCACCAATTATTATTACAATGGCGGATATGCTTACCCTGCTGGCTACGGCTACTATCCCAGCTATTATCCAAACTACTCTCCTCCGGGCCATTGCCCCCCCACCCAACGCAACAGCATCTTCCATTTCACGATTAAGTGAGAACGAAACGAAGAAATCGCTTTACAAATCCACCTGATTTTCTACTTTCCGCGCCCCGCCGCCTAGTTGGCTGCCTAATTTCAACCAATTTCTGTCATGAGAGTACTTTCTTCACTAGCTTCCGCCAAGCGCCGTCACGCTGATTGCCAAGTCGTCAGCCGCAAAGGCACGAACTACGTGATCTGCAAAACCAATCCTAAGTTCAAAGCTCGCCAAGGCGCGACTAAAGGAACCCGCATGTCCAAAAAAGGAGTGAAATAATTTCTCGAGCCATTATTTTCATAGTTAATGTTCTAAAAGGGGCGATCTTCCGAGATCGCCCCTTTTTTTAGGTGTGAATGAAAGGTAGCCCCGACTGCATCGGGGGAGGGCCGCGCAAAGCGAAACGTTTACGATTCTCCCTAGATATATCCTTTTCTTCCTCATTCCATACGGCGCCCTCCCCCGACATTATCGGGGCTACCCCCTCACCATTCACTTTTTCTCCAAAAGCGCGTCGACGGTGAGTTCGACGAACGAACCTGGGAGTCCGGAGTATTCGAGTTTGCCAGCGGTATCGATGATGAAAACGGCTGGGCGAGTTTTGATGCGGTAGAGGGTGGAAATCTCATTTTTGGAATCGATGACATTGTTCCACTTGATCGTGTCGTCGGCTTGTAATTTACGGACGCTGCCAAGTGTTTCTGGGGTAATACCAATCACGGAAACGGGTTTTCCTGCGTATTTATTAGCGAGCTTATTGGTGATCTCGATGATTTTGTTGAGATCTGCCGTTTGTGAATCCCAAAACAAGATCACTGTAACTTTGCCTTTGAAATCGGCACTCTTGATAATGCGACCCGCAACGTCTGTTCCTGAAAATTCGGGTGGAGTGCGGCCCTTGACGAGGTGGCTTATGATGAAAATTTCATCTCCAGCAACATTGGCCACATCTGAATCACCAATTTTTTCATCGGCGGATTGGATAATGGCCATTCGCAGATGTGTCAGGCGCTTTTCGAGAATCTGCGGACTATCACCCAGATTCTTCAGCAATAGCGCCGCGCCCAGCGCTGCGACGCCTTGGCTTTTTTTATCGGTATTTTTACTGATGACTTTTTCTAATAACGGTAGCGCGCGAGGAGAACCACTCTGAGCAAGAGCGATGCAAAACACACCGATTTTTGGTTTATTGAAATAGTGTTCCTCAAAGCTATCCATGATTGCTTTCCTGTGTTTTGAGGTCTCCGCAACCGTTGGCGCCACTTGATGGGTGAGGTTGAGGTAAAAAGCGGCGTAAGGAATACTCCAATCCTGATGAAGGGATTTACCTATGCTCGTCCATAACTCGGTTGCGGTATTTTCTGGAGATGGGCGTTTCGCCCAAAGCGCCTGCCTTTCCGTATCTGTTTTAGCGATCTTCATTTTGAGGATCAAACTTTCCTGAGAAAGCTCATAGGTTCGCTTCGTGCGCTCTGCCATCTCTGGGGATGCTGCGACATGCATAGCCGTAACGAAGGAGATGAAAATCAGGAGTTTTTTCATAGGGAAGAGAGAGATATATTTGGAGTCAAAAAAGAGGTTTTAAGACATATCACTTCCAAGTCCAGTTGAAGATGGTTTCTATATCAGGATGAAGCGAATGATGTGCCGGACAACCACGGCCTGCAGCTTCAAAAAGCGCCCGCTCCGGGTGATCCACTGCAAGTGGCATGTCGATATCCACTTCGAGTTTTGAAATACGTCGCGGAGTATCGGTGGACATGTGCTTGCGGACTTCAACTTTCAAGCCGTCTAAGGAAATTTGCTTACGCTCGGCGACGATGCCCATGACGGTAGCCATGCAAGCACCTAGTCCGGTGGCGAGAAGATCCGTGGGAGAAAAGGATTCGCCCTTGCCGTTGTTATCGACGGGAGCATCGGTGCTTAGGATGTTTCCAGAAGGAACATGCGTTGCGGAACAACGGAGTCCGCCTTGATAGGTGAGTTGAATGGTGACCATGAGTCGTATTATTCGTTGTGGTTTGAAGAGTCTTTGGATGGATCAGATTTTGCGAGAACGATGCGGAAGCCGTAGTACTCGGTACGTGTGGTTGGCGGCACAGGATTACGCCAACCTAATAAAAGGTTTTCATCGATGAATGTATTCCATCCACCACCACGCAACACGCCAAGCGAAGTATCTTCTCCTATGGAAATATTATCTATGACCCATTCATGAACGTTTCCACTTAGATCGTATATACCAAGTTTGTTATCCGTATATTCACCAACAGGAGAAGTCCTGCCAAAGCCATCCGTGTATCCACTAATGATGTATGAGGGCGAAGTGCCTTCTTTGGAAGCGATGATGTCTGCAAAATTTCCAAATGCTTCTGGTGGCGGCCAGTAAGTTCCCCACCCAAAGAACATGGATTTATTAGCATCGCGCTGACTCGGTCCATCCCCCACTTCTTTTTTCAAACCTGCTATTCTACTCCATTCGATATCCGTTGGCAGGCGGTAATAATGGGTTTGTCCAATGAGCTCTTCCTCGCGTTCTTTTTCTGTTAGCCATTTACAAAAAGCCATCGCGTCATCGCGCGAAACGTAAACCACAGGATGATTTTTATCTTGTTTAAACTCTGGCGCCTGAGGGTGTTCGTATTTTGCGCTTTTGGTAAATTTTTCGTAATCCATGACTCTGGTTTCGAAGGCGGATGCCATAAGATCCGAGCCAATGGGCTCGAAGCGCATATCGATCCCGTTACTCCATGTTTTTCCGAAAATAACCCCTTTACTGGGCTGCAATGTGGCGGAAAGAGGAAGATTTTGCCCTTCTCTTACTCGAATGTTCAGAGTGAGCCCTTTGTAACCCTGTAGAACAAGAATCAACTCGACAGGACCTGGTTTAACTTTGGAAATGAGCAATGTATTTGCAGTGGATCCGGAATGGATTCCGTTCATATAAACCTCGGCTCCAGGCGGTTCAGTATCCAGCTGCACGGATCCATATTTGTATTCTCCCACCAATATTCGAAAAGGTCTGAGATTCTCGCGCTTGGCTCGGTCGCTTAAGCCTGGATGGGTGAAACTTTGATCCACTTCCGCAGTAATTTCATTATCTTGGCTGAAAAATCCTTGCTGCGTTCCGTTTACTCGCACCCAGTCGATAAAGGCAATGATGTCAGGTTGCTGCGCAAGAACGATCGCAGATTTCTCACCGTTTTCGGATATATCTAGAAATTCGCCAGAATCTTTCGGGCGCTTGGAAAACTTTATAAAGTCATTCCAAATATTTTTGGGGACATAGCGTGAGGTCACATGCTTTTCATCGACAGGCAGATAAGTTAGGCCGTGATGATCCTGCCATTTTTCACCCACCCGAGGCGGCGAGAAATTTTGTAGCTCACGAAAAATCAATATGGGGTCCGTAGCCTCTCCGGGTGTGATAGCTTCCGAAACCACGACGTTCTTATAGCCTTTTTTCCGAATGGTGTATTCCACCTGGCTTCCAACTACAGCCCGCAGAGTTCCGGTTTCCGTCGGCGTGCGTCCTATAAACTCCCCATCTGCCGTTAAAACTTCTGCGTTTTCCGGAATGGTCACGATGCGAATCAATCGTTCCGCGATCACTGGCTTAAATGGCATTACCTCATTCCATGGAAGCCACTTACTATCTTTAAATGAGCTCCATGCCGCCCAACCCGCAAAGCCGAAAAGGATGGTAGTGGTTATCCAAATCGATAGCCCACGGCGGTGGCGGCGCGTACCACGTTGGATACATTGGAGAGCTTCGGCAAGTTCACCAGCGGTGGAAATATTACGTTTGCTGATTCTCGGATCGCAGACATCGCAGATAATTTTATTAAGCTCGAGCCAACGTTTGCGCTCAAGTCCAGTGGGCAACTCATCCGGGAGCTCAGGAAAATCCAAGCGGTCTTTTCCTGTAGCAATTTCGTAAAGTACTTTACCGAGAGAATAAATATCTGCCTGCGCGGAGCCAGGACCTTCGGGAGGAACAAATCCCTCAGTGCCGACAAAGGTTCTTTGATCTCGCGCCGCAACCAAACCGATGTCAGCGAGCTTGGCTTTACCGTTTACGAAAATCACATTCGAGGGTTTGACATCGCGATGCGCCAATCCGTTTTGATGGAGATGATTCAGCGCCTCTGCAAGCCGCAAGCCGACATCGATGCAGACGGAAGTTTCCCAACGGACACTGGCTTTCCCATCAGCTCTTAAGGTGCGCGCCTCGTATTCAATCGGGTTGATGTCCTGGCCGGCATTCAAGTCATCGCCCAGCTCCATAACGTAGTAATAAAATGAAACCCCATCGGGGCTGCGACCGACGTGGAGAATGTTAACGAGAGCAGGATGATCTCGGGAGATCGGCTCGTACTTCAGGATGCCCTCGAACTCTCGCTCAAAGGTTCTCTCGTCATCGAAATCCTCCCGCCAGACGACTTTCACCGCGCGTAACGCACCGGTCACTCCGCGCGCCATCCAAACTTCCCCGTAAGCGCCGCCACCAATTTTTCGCAGGACGTCGTGATCGGGTATAGTCGGGTGGCTGCGTATCGGTGCTCGCATGGTTTACTCTGTCTCTTCTTCGAGTTTCGCTAGCTCTTTCTTGAGCACAGCGCCCACACGGTGCTTCGCCAAATAAACCTGCGCCATGCTTACATTGAGTTTTTTCTGAACTTTGTCCGCATCCCATTGACGAATCACGTAGTAGTCGAAAATCTGATATTGCTTCGGAGAAACCTGCGCCTTCACCCGTGACAATGCTGCATCGGCGATGCCCTGTTTCCATTCCACATCCCACAAGCGCTCTAGCACATCCCCATTCGGATCTTCCACACGATCGATCACCGCTGTCTTGCGATCGTCCGCCCATTCACCCTCTATCATCGCTGTGTCTTTTTTACGTTTACGGAATTGATCGTTAATCCGCCAACGCGTCATGTTCATCAACCACGTTTTGAAAGAACCCTGTTCGGGATCATAGAGCTGTTTCTTGCTCTGTTTGGCGATGGAAAGAATGGTTTCCTGGACGCAGTCAAAAGCCTCCTCAGAGCGCAGTCCGGCTTTGATCGCGACCGCATAAATGAGCCGCCAGTAAGTTTGATAAAACTCGTCCCAAGTGCGCTGGTCTTCCCAATTATCCAGCCTAGCGAT
>CAMCYT010000032.1 GCA_945885485.1 Prosthecobacter debontii | reverse complement strand
ATGTAGGCAACAAATGCTGTAATACGGAAAACCGTGGATGAAATATAGCGGAGCAATATCGGGGTATTCGCGCGAATCCATAGACTATGAAGCAACACGGCGGCTGCGAAGGCGATGAAGACCGTTGCAAAAATATGCGAGGTGACACGCCCGCTAGGTTCTAACAACAGGCTGAGACTTAAAAATCCAAGAACTGCTGTTGTGAGGATCAAGCGCGGGCAGCGGATGAAAATCGCAACCGCCAAAAGCACGAAGGCCGCCACTTGGTTGTATAGAAAATTCTCATGAAAGTTCGGACTCAGATCGGTCGCGACTTGCCAGACAAAGAATGTGACCGCAGCTGAAAACAACCATGCGGGCAGCTCCGGATGATAAGCAAGATCGAGGCTGGGATCTTCGGATTCCGTCTCTGGCTGGCGATGCCACAACCAACAGATCGCAAGCGTAAGCGCTGCCATCACGCCCAGCGGCCACATGCTTTCCACACGAAACCCCATCCATACCGAGACGCTCAAATACCACAGCGAAATCCAAATGCTTTCCCGCTGTAGGCGTTTAGGATCGAGCTTCAGATGCGCTAACGAAAGCAATCCGGAAAGCAGGCCCGCTGTAACTAATCCGGTTGAAGGTTCGAGCCGGAAAAGACAAAGATGATTTGCGACAAGTGCGGCTGCGATTAGAAGCAGCGCCCCCGAAACACGCACAAAATCCTGAAAGCTTTCGAGTATCGGTTTTACTCTCACCATGACAATGGACGCTGCGGCGATCATCAAAGCTGTTAGGGAAATACTCCAGATCGGGGTTGCTTGCAAAAGTGATCCGTTGTTGAGCACCAGCAAACCCGCGCCGCCCAATCCCGATAGCAGCGAGAAAACCACTTCGCTGCGACTCCGGAATTTCCATGCGGCAATCGCAAGCATGAGCGACTCAATCGCGAGCACCAACGCGAGCTGATGGCCATCGAGTTTCAAAACAATCGCAAACGTCGCAACTGCAAGCCCTTGGGAAATATTCACACCACCCGCGATCGTGTCTTGGCGACGACCGATCATGCCCAAGCCTAACAGAAATGAACCAAAAACAGCGGCGACTTTCCAGTAGCCTGCTTGGTCGTATTGATCGATCCACAACGCCGAGAACATGAGGAAAAATAAGACGTTGTTGACGCCAGTGAACCATGCGCGCGCGCGATCCGAGAGGCTTTCACGATAACGGCCCAGCATTCCAGGAATCGCAAACATCACCCATAACGGCGGGAGAAACCACAAGATGGCGAGTGGATCAGATGTGTAATCGTCTTGGATAAACCCGAGGATTTGTGATCCCAAAAACGCGGCGTAAGTCCCGAGCATTGACGCCCAGCCTGCCCCTGCCCAGCCGGGTTTGAGCATGAAGAACAAACCGATCGCAGCTAACAGAAGATTCGATACGCAAGACATCCAACCGATCGGCTGAAGCATGGTCGCGTAAGCAGCTAGCACGAGACCGAACGCTGCGGTGATCTTGGCTTGGCGTATCCATGAAACCGCCGCAATCGCGCCAGCGGACATGAACAATAACGATGCACCGAGCACTGGACTATCGATCACCTTTAGCCGCGACACGTGGTGCGCCGCAAAGGTGCAGTAATAGAAAAATGCCATACCGCCGGCTAACAAAACTTCCCCGAAGCGATGGAGATTGTCTTTTTTGGCAAGACGCCTTCCCGTTTCAGCGAGAACTCCCGCACAGAGAAAAAGCGCGGTCAGACGCACACCGTTGGACATGTCTTTGATCCAGTTTTGATAGGCGTAGTTTCCGAGAAACACCAAGCCTGTGAGCAAAATCACAATCCCGATCCGAACAAACCAGACCTTTCCAAAATCGAGCTCGAAGGATGCATCCGGCTTGGGTTGGACTTCGGAAAATTGCTCTACCACCGGCGCGGGAATCTCTTCAGCCGTCGCCGCAGGAACTTGGGCAAGCTTTGATTCAATGAAGGCGGAAAGGTCAGGAGCTTGGGAAAGCTTCGCTTGCTTGAGAGCGGAGAATATTGGAAGCGGAGGCGGGAGAGCGCCGGTTGATACCGGCTCTTCAGATACGGTCGCCAGTTCCGGTGCCGCTTGGGGAGCCCCTGAAAACTTCGCTTCCAATTCGATCATTCTCTTACGGATCGAATCCAGCTCCGCGTTATGCCGGATGCTTAAAACTTCTAATTGCTCAAGAAGACGATTCAGCTCTTGTTTTTCAAACGATCCTTCTTGGGAGTTCATCCCTCAATCTTTTATCAGTAAAGCTTCAGGATGAAACTTTAAATTAAGCACTAAGAAATCAACTTTGCTGGTTCGCAAACCATGTTTTGACGAAAGGTCTATTTAGCAGAATCAGTGTAAGGACGGGGTAGACGAGGCTAAAAGCAAATCCTACCACTAGGGACAAAATCATCATTGGCCCCATGGCACCGAATATCGCGCCCGAAGACGGAGGTGTTGTTGCGCTCATGGCTTTTTGGGTCAAGGGCACAATATAGGAGATAGATATCACCAAATTGATAAGTTTCGTAGCGATGGAACTCCACGCGTAATAATTCGACCACTTCAAAGCGTTTTTGCGCTGCTTCAAAAGTAAAAAACCAGCAATCAAAATGAGCGCTGTTAGAATGATCATTACAACCAGCCCTACCAGAGTGTATGGCAGCATTTCAGCTTCTAGCCTTGTTTGGATCTGAACTTGAGGCGAATTACCCATTAATTTAAGCATGGGATTGCCAAAAATTATTACGACCAAACTCCATGCTACCATTAGGACTCCGAAGACTCCAAAAATCACATGCAATATCCCAAAAACCTTCACCGTTTGTGGCTGACCCAAGTTAACATATTCCACGGCGGAAAGATGCGCGACTTCTTCCGGCGTGAGTGGTGGCGGTTGTTGTTCCATGGCCTACTTTGATAATGTTTCTCGACAGAATGTCGAGGTTTTTACTGTCTTTGCTGCATTTGATGACTTGTCAGAAGTGAGTTTTTAAACGACTAATCTTCTATGCTGAATCGGAAATTCGTATCCATCATTCCTGCTGTCGCTGTGTTGGTCATCGCTTCATGTGCAGTTTCTTCGTTCGATCCCAATACGGGAGAAGTCCGCGCCAACGCGCCTTCCAGCGCGCTGGTTTCCCAAGGAGGCAAACAATTTGATCAAATGAAGCGGGAGAAGAAAATTTCCACGAATCCCACCTACAACGCTCAAGTCCAACGCGTTGCTAATCGTTTGAAATCAGTGATCGATATCCCCAACGCAAAATGGGAATTCGTGGTCTTTGAAGATTCAACACCGAACGCCTTCGCTCTTCCTGGTGGGAAAGTTGGAGTGCACACGGGTTTGTTTCAAATCACGCAAGATGATGCCGGACTCGCGGCAGTTCTCGGACATGAAATCTCGCACGTGGTTCTCAATCATTCCCAACAACGTATCAATCAAGCGACTGGCGTTGCGGTCGGAACACTTTTGTTAGATACGATTCTCTCCGCAAAAGGGGCGGATAAAACCACTCGCGCCGCTACCGCGACCGGAGTTGCTGCTGCTGGAACCATGGGCATGATTTTACCATACTCACGCAAAGCAGAACTTCAGTCCGATCAACTCGGCACGCTCTACATGGCACGCGCCGGATACGATCCCGCAGAAGCCATCCAACTCTGGAAGCGCTTTTCCGCATGGCGCATCAAACAAGGCGAAAGCGAGTCACCTGAGTTCCTCCGCACGCACCCGCTTGATCAAAGCCGCGTTGCTGCATTGCAGGAGTTCCTGCCAACTGCCCAACGCGAGTATAAGCCGCGCTAAGAGCCGCTGGATAATCAGCAGCAGCATAGACAAATTCATTTAACGGCGGTTTTCTACTTAACCTCCGTGCCTTCAAACTTCACCCGCGGATCCTTCACATTCACAAGTTCATCTAACTCGTAAACGTTGTGATAGCCATATCCATACAAGTTAATGTAAGTCGGAACATTCAATGCCATCATCAGCGGCTTAGCTTCAGCGGCGAATTGAGAATTCGATGATTGAATGCTTTTTAGTATGGTGATTTCAGGACTGTTCTGAGCTGTCTTTATTATGTTATCTTGTATGCTTATTATCGGACGGATCCCAGCTGTCTTTGATGCGAAATCCACCTGGTTTCCCTCGAAATTATTATTGCAGTAAATCAGTATCTTGGTGTCGGGAGACGGAATGATTTTCCTGAGAGTATCTTGAGTAAAGTCCGTGAATGCTAGATGTTTTGCGCCATTGAGATGGATGCGCTCAAAGCGAAACGCGGAGCGCGAATCGAGAATGATCACATTCGGCTCTTTGCTCATTTTTAAGAACGTATCAAAGTCGATAAGGCGGCTGGCTCGGTGAGTTTCGACTTCCGTAACCAAGCCTTTGAAATCCTCAAAGCTGACTTTGGCCTTGGCGTATTTTGCTTCCTCGGCAGAAACTGCGTTGACGGCGATGATCAGGAGCGATGCGGCGATGATTTTTGTTTTCATGTTTTCTAGGATTGATGGCCCCATGATAACCAATTGTGCGCCGTGCTGTGTAAAGTGCCTGTAAATTAACCACCCAGCTCCAAACACAGTGCTTTCAAATACTCCGCTTCGCGGAAAATGGCGAGATGATCCGCTGAATGGCCAGTACGCCAGAGTTCTCTCCATGGCCGTCCGGTGGCTTGTGCGGTTTCTGTAATGATGCGGAAAAAATCTTCTGTGGAAACGTGTGCCGAGCATGATGCCGCAACCAAGATGCCGCCCGGCCGAAGTCGCGATATCGCCGCTGCGTTCAAATGCTGATAGGCACGAATCGCACCAGCTCGTTCGGACTCGCGCTTCGCCAAGGTCGGCGGATCTGTGATAATCAGATCGTAATCTTCACGTGCTTCATCCATCCAGCGAAACGCATCCGCTTGCACGGCGTGGCGTTTGACCTTAGCGATTTGAGCGTTGTTAGAATTTAAGGCAAAATTACAAGCCGCACTATCGAGAGCATGTGCACTGATATCGAGATCCGTGACAGATGACGCGCCACCTCTTGCGGCGTAGAGTGAAAATCCACCAGAGAAGCTAAAGACGTTTAACACATCGCGTCCGTTGGCTAACAGTTCAACTCGCGCGCGGTTGTCGCGTTGATCCAAGAAAAATCCGGTCTTCTGACCTTTGAGAACCGCCGATTCAAAACGCAAGCCGTTTTCAGAAAACACCACGATTTCATGGCCGACTTCACCGCAGAAACCCTCGGCGATTCCGTATTTCTCCGCGCAGGCGGCGACGTTTCGGCTCATTCTCAGCACTGTATATTTCGGAGCGAACACTTCACGCAACACGCTTTCGATTTCCTCCCAACGCGCTAACCAGCTCGTTGCATAAATTTTCACCACCAACGTATCGGCATATCGATCCGCAACGAGTCCGGGAAAACCTTCGCTCTCACCTTGAATCATCCGCGCGCCATCGGTGCCGGGTTGGATGATGCTGCCTTCGCGCTGCGTAAGGCAAGCACGTGCCTTTCCCAACCACCAATCACGATCGATCGTCGCAGGCTTTCCGACGTGGAGGATACGGAGTCGGATCGGGGACTCTGCTTCATACATCCCGACCGCCATAAACCGATCTCGCTTGTCGTAAATCACCGCGAGCTCACCGGTTTCGCCTTCACGATTCTGAGTCTTGATGCTCTCCGCATACACCCATGGATGATTGCTACGAATCGCGCTCTCCGCCCGAGGATAGAGGGTTAGCCGCAATCTCGATTTCTTGTCATCAGTCATTTGCAGGTCAAAGTAAGCTCACTCATTTTTAAATCTATAAGAATCAACCCAAAATCATCTTCCTTGAGAGTTGAACTTTGAAATTTGGATTTTACTCTGACGCGTGCCCGCCACCTATTCCACTCACGATCTTCCCGGCGGTCCGCGCTTGGCTCATGCGCATTTGCCGGAGTCCGAATGTGCAGCCTTGTCGATTTACATCCCAGTCGGATCGCGGGATGAAACCGGAAACATCCCTTCCGGGCTCGCCCATTTTTCCGAGCACATGGCGTTCAAAGGCACGCAGCGTCGCTCCGCGAAAGAACTGACTCTCGCCATCGAATCCGGCGGCGGCCAAGCGAATGCCTGCACCTCGGAAGACTACACGGTGTATGAAGCCCAAGGCGAAGCCGAACTGATGCCGGTGCTCATCGATGTGCTTGCGGATATGGTTTGGCATTCGAATTTTCCCGATAACGAAATCGAGCTCGAACGCGATGTGATCGGTGAAGAAATCACCATGATCCGTGAGACTCCCTCGGATCACATCAACGATTTGTTAGCCGCTGCTCTCTGGCCGGAACATCCACTCGGACAATCCATTTCCGGTTCACTCGAATCCATCGAAACCATCGACCGCGACTGCTTGCAAAATTTTGCGAACGAACATCATTTCCGCAAAGACATCGTCATCGCCACCGCGGGCCCGATGTCTGCCGAAGCCATTCTTGAAATCCTTATTCCGCTCCTGCCGGAGCACTTCAAGACCCCAGCACCTCGCGCCAGCCACGCGTTAACGCCTTGTCGGGAAATCGTCGACCGTCGCCCTACGGATCAACTCCAGCTCGCCCTCGCATGGCACACCTCCGGACGCCATGCACCGGAACGCCATGCCCTGCGCATGCTCTCGCTCATCCTCGGCGAGTCCTCTTCATCTCGCCTGTTCACCGAGCTCCGTGAAGAACGCGGTCTCTGCTATCAGGTTGGTTCTGAACTCTCTCTTTTCGAGGAAACCGGCGCCCTCCAAATCCTCGCCGGCCTAGATCCGAAATCGCGCGAGGAATCGCTAAAAACCCTTTTCAAAGAAACCGAAGACCTCGCCCAAAACGGCCCACGCCCCGGCGAACTCGACCGCGCCAAGCGCCTCGCCATCGCCCAATCCAAGCTCAGCTTCGAATCCACCTCCGCCCACTGCGGATGGGTTGGCGAAGGTTTGTTATTTTTTGGTCACATTCCTTCACCGCAAGAAGCCCGCGAAAACCTGCTCAAAGTCACCGACGCCGAAGTCCAAGCCATCGCCAAAAAAATCTTCGCCCAAAAACCCGCTACTGCGGAGATCAGAGCGAAAGCGCGGAAGGGCTAATCTAACGCTTTTTTGCCACACGCCTTCATATTTGTAAATTCACTCTTCAATTGCGCATTTTATTGCCCATATAAACCAAATCTGCTTAATCCGTGTAGTTTTCTACTCCAAATGATAGATTTTGATGGTAAGTGCACATTTTTCTGCGCATATTACTGATATACAAACTATTTGCGCAGAAAATGAATCATTTTAACCAAACTACCCCAGAGACGCACGAACACACGCTCGGTGAGCGTTTGAAACATTATCGTCTTGAGCAGAACATGACTCAGGAAGCGCTCGCCACCCAAGCAGGTATCGCGCGCAGGACGATCACCTCGGTGGAAAACGGCCAAGGTTGCACGCTCAACACTTTAATCCGCATGCTACAAGTGTTAAACCAAATGGATTTGATCGGGCCTCTTCTCGCCAAGCCACCGCTCAATCCCCACGAGATTCATCGCCTCAATACGCTGCAGGAAGCCCCGCGCAAATACGCCTCGAAACCCCGCAAACCCATCGCCCCCAAACCCTTCGTCTGGGGTGATGAGCAACCCAAAATTTCTTACCAATGATAAGCGCTGCCATACGCCTTTTCGGAACGACCATTGGAACCGCCGCATGGGATACCGAGCGCGCTTGCGGTGTGTTTCGTTACGAACCGGCGTTTCTCGATAGCGAGATTGAGGTCTCGCCGTTCCAGATGCCGCTCGCGCCGCGCACTTACAGTTTTCCGCATCTCAACGAAACCAGTTTCAAAGGCCTGCCAGGGATGTTGGCAGATGCGCTTCCAGATAAATTTGGCAATCTTCTCATCGATCAATGGCTCGCTCGCCAGAATCGTCTACCCGCATCTTTCAATCCCATCGAGCGACTCTGCTACCTCGGCAGCCGCGCCATGGGAGCGCTCGAGTTCGTGCCCAGCTCCTTTCCTGATCAGCCCCCGCACCCACTCGAAATCGACGCGCTAGTTGAACTCGCAAACTCGGCACTGGGTTCACGCAGCGATCTGGAAACCACCCTCACGCCGGACCATCAGGAAAACGCACTCGCCGATATCTTACGCGTCGGCACATCGGCCGGAGGCGCACGCGCCAAGGCGGTCATTGCATGGAACCCCGAAACCGGCGCGATCCGTTCCGGCCAAGTTCCGCTCGATCCCAGCTTCCAACCATGGCTGATCAAATTCGACGGGGTTTCAGGAAACGTCGATAAAGAACTCGCCGATCCCAAAGGCTACGGTCGCATTGAATACGCTTACCATCTCGTCGCCAGAGCAGCAGAAATTGAAATGTCGGATTGTCATCTGTTAGAGGAAAACGGACGCGCGCACTTCATGACTCGTCGCTTCGATCGCACTCCGGATGGCGGGAAACTGCATCTGCAATCGCTTTGCGCACTAGGTCACTACGATTTCAATCAAGCTGGCGGATACAGCTACGAACAGGCATTTGATCTAGCCCGCCGCCTAGGCCTCCAAGCACCAACACTTGAAGAACTTTATCGCCGCGCCGTTTTCAATATCCTGATGCGCAATCAAGACGATCATACCAAAAACATTTCGTTCATGATGGATCGCAGCGGCACATGGCAGCTCGCGCCTGCATACGATCTCACCTATTCCTACAACCCTTCGGGAGCATGGACGTCAACCCACCAGATGACCCTCGCAGGAAAACGTGATCACTTCACGGAATCAGACCTGCTCGCGGCTGCGGCCACCGCCGCCATCAAGACCCGCCGTGCTAAAGCCATCCTTTCCGAAGTTCGCCAAGCACAAAACAAATGGCCCGTTCACGCCAACACCGCCGGAGTTCCCGAAAACATCATCACAGCCATTTCCAAAACTTTTCGTTAGAAAAATACCATGCCCTTCCATCCATTTTCATCTGCACACTTCATCACGCTCGCCATCGGATTTTCGCTGATTGCCGCGTTGATTATCTTCGCCAAAAGATCTGATAGAAATCAACGCGTCACCACAGCCATTCTTGCGTTTTGCAACCTGATCTCCTATCCCTTTGCGCTCTATGCGTGGCGGGATTATCCACATTCGTTGGATAACCTTTTGCCATTTCATCTCTGCGACCTCGCGGCCGTGGTTGCGGGATTTGCCTTGATGACCCGCAAACCCATCTTGTTAACTCTAACTTATTTTTGGGGACTCGCCGCCACCACGCAGGCGCTTGTCACGCCCGCACTCAGCATCGGCCCGCCGGACTTACCGTTCATTCATTTCTTCTTCCAACACTTTGTCATCGTCGCCGCGGCTCTCTACATTCCTCTCGTTCTGAAATGGCAGCCCATGCAACCTTGGTGGAAATCTCCACTCATCGTGCTCGCCATTTCCGTCGGCTATCAAGCCATCGCCCTAATCATCAACTATTTCCTGAAAACCAATTTCGCCTTCGCGTCCCGCGTTCCTGATAATCCTTCACTCATCGATCACCTCGGCCCATGGCCGATCTATGTCTTCGCGATGCAAGGCCTCGCCCTGATCTTTTTCCTCATCCTTGCCCTACCGTGGCGGCGATCTTCGGCTGCATAAATAACCTGTCTGCCCACTCGGCGGCACCTACACATTTACGAATACCATCCCTCCAGTCGGCACTCTTGTTGGTCAATGCAGCCAAGCGAATCACTTGCCTACAGGCACTTCATCTTGGTAAAAGCCTGTCGAACAGGCAGGAATGGCACGTGATTAAGGTCGATTTCGTTGATTGGACATAGGGGAGCGCGGGCATCTTGCCCGCTTCAAGGAGGTGTGACGTCTCACCCTAAAGCGACTAAGCAAGCGGGCGGGACGCATGCGCTCCCTTTTACGCTGCACGATTACCATGATCGAAATTTCATTGATACTTAGAGGTGTCTTGCTTAATCACGTGCCATTCGGGACAAGCAGATAAAAATGTTTGTTTTATCTTCCTCCGCGCGAGAACTCGGATTTTTTGATCGTAAGCTACAGTGCTTTACGAACAATCAACGCCCATGAGTTTTAGAAAATCGAATCTCGCCGCCGCTTTGCTGCGCTCCGCTTCAATCGGAATGTTTTCCATCCTCTCCGCCTCCGCGCTGACTGATGAGCTGGGGCCAAAAACCGAAGGCACTGCGAATCCTCAGGCTCTTCCCAAGATGGAAGAAGAAAAAGCCATCCTCGCCAACGTCAAAGCGCCCGAAGGCATGGTGACCAAACTCTTCGCCCGCGAGCCGGATGTCCAAGATCCCACCGCGATCACCTTCGACGATCAAAACCGCCTCTACATTGCCGAGACACATCGTTTCGAGCGGGGCATCGAGGACAACCGCCGCAACCCATGGGTCGCGGACGACTACAAGCTCACCTCCACCGCTGAGCGTTTGGAGATGTTGAAAAAATACGCGGAGAAATTCCCGGATAAAAAGCCCATGGAATATTTCACCAAGTATTCCGAAAAAATACGCGTTATTGAGGATAGGGATGGCGATGGCAAATGCGATCACGCCAACATCTACGCGGATGGTTTCAACAACCCGCTCGATGGCACAGCTGCTGGCGTCATGGCTCTGAATGGAAAAATCTATCTCGCCTGTATTCCGCATGTTTGGCTGTTAGAAGATACCGATGGAGATCTCAAAGCAGACAAGCGCGAGTCTCTCCAAGAAGGCTATGGCATTTCTGTTAGTTTGAGCGGACACGATCTCAATGGCTTCGTCCTCGGCCCTGACAACCGGATCTGGTTCACCATCGGCGACCGCGGCTACAATTTGAAAACCAAAGAAGGCCGCCATCTTTACGCCCAATACGAAGGCGCGGTATTTCGCATGGAGCGCGATGGCAGCAATCTCGAAGTGGTGCACACCGGTTTGAGAAATCCTAAAGAGATCGCGTTTGATCGCTATGGAAACTTTTTCTCCGTGGATAACGAGGCAGACATGCAGGATATGGCCCGCGTGGTCGCTGTCGTGGAAGGCGCCCACTCCGGTTGGCAACGCGGCCATCAGGCATTCCAAAAATTCACCAACCTCATCCAAGGCACTAGCCGTCACGACACCAATTGGATGAGAGAGCGCCATTGGGACATGGACAGCCCGCTTCGTCCGCGCGCCATCCTCGCCCCTGCGGGTTGGGTCAGCAAAGGCCCATCCGGTCTCGCTTACAATCCGGGCACGGGGCTCTCGGAAAAATGGGACAACCATTTCTTCGTGTGCGATTTCGTCGGCGCAACCAGCGCGGTGATTGGGTTCCGCATGGAACCAAACGGCGCGGGCTTCAAAGTTGAGCAGAAAGAAAACTTCGTTTCCGGCATGCTCTGCACGGATATCGAGTTCGGCTATGATAGCAAAGCCTACGTGACCGACTACGTCGGAAGTTGGCCGACCCATGGTTTTGGAAATATTTTCTCCTTCGAGGATCCCGCCGAAACCGCCAAGCCGGAGACCAAGCAAGTCCGTGAGCTTTTTGCCAAAGGCATCGAGAAATTGTCCACAGAAAAACTCGCTGAGCTGCTTCGTCATCCCGACATGCGGGTCCGCCTCCGCGCCCAATTCGCCCTCGCAGGAAACATCACAAACCGAACCATTCTGCTCGCCGCAGCCAAGCCAGGCGAATCCATCACCACCCGCCTCCACGGCGTCTGGGGATTGGGCAACCTCGCCCGCCTGAAAAAAGATAATGAATCAACTCAAGCATTGATCAAACTTTGCAGCGACAACGAAGCCAGAATCCGTGGCCAAGCGATCCAGTGTCTAGGAGACGCGGGCCAAAAAATAGCCCTCACGACTGCGTTGGCACTCCTCAAGGATTCTGATTCCCGCACTCGCATGCTCGCCGCCATCGCCGTTGGAAAACTCGGCAACAAAGCGCAAGTCCCCGCACTCATGGCTCTCGTTGAGGAAAACAACGACACCGACGAATACCTTCGCCACGGTGCCGTGCAAGGCATGGTCCGCATCGGTGATGCTGATGCCATTTACGCCTTCGCCAATTCCAAGTCCGCTGCCTGCCGCCGCGCTGTGGTGCTTGCCTTCCGCCGCATGCAGGACGCCCGCATCGGCGAATTCCTAAAAGACTCCGACCTCTCGATCGCCGTCGAAACGGTCCAAGCCATCAACGACAATTCCATCGAAGGCGCGCGCTCCGCTCTCTCCTCTGCAACTCAGCTGTTAGGAAAATCCACATGGGCGGTCGATCTTCGCATCCTCAACGCCATGATTCGCGCCGGTGGCGATGAAAACATCCGTCGTTTGTTAGCCATCGCCACTGATGAATCGCTTTCCGAAAATGCCCGTACCGAAGCGATGTTTCTTGTTAAACGTTTCGAAAAGATCCCGCCTACCGATCCAACTACCGGCATGTATCGCCCGATCACCGAGCTTCGCAGCATCGAGAAAATGATTCCGGAAATTCGCAAAACTCTCGAGTCTCTACTCACTAAATCCTCTGGCAATTTGCTGGTAGAAGTCATCGGCGCATCCGGTCAGTTCAATGTTCACGTCCCAATCGATGCGATGTTCGGCCAGCTCAACGGTAAGGGTATTCGCACAGATATCCGTCTCGCCGCATTGAAGATGCTAGAAAAAGAGGCGCCGGATAAATTGTCAAACCCCCTCGTCGAACTCACCACTGATCCCGATCCGCGCATCCGTGGTGCGGCTCTCGAATCGCTCGGTAGACTTGCTCCTGATACCGCGTTTGAAGTCGTTGCCAAAATTCTTACCTCAGGAAAAACAGACGACCAACAACGCGCCTACGCGCTACTTACCAAACTCAACCATCCCAAGACAGCGGAGACTCTATTAGAGCGCTTGAAAAAACTTCCTGCGCAACCTGTCGCCGTCCAACTCGATATCCTGAATGCCGCCGTAAAACGCCCGGAACCCGAATTCAAAGCCGCCATCGCGGAATACGAAGCAAGCCTCAACAAAGCCGATCCGCTTGCCGCATTCCAAGTCGCACTTGAGGGCGGTAACTTAGATAACGGCCGTAAAATTTTCCATGGCAGCGGAAACTGCGTGCAATGCCACAAAGCCGGAGACCGCCCCGGTGGCGAAGCCGGCCCGAACCTCAATGGCGTCGGGGGCCGTCAAAACACTGCCTACATCCTTGAATCCATCCTGAACCCCAACGCAAAACTCACGCCCGGATATTCTCCCATCGCCGTCACCATGAATGACGGAACCCTCGTCGCCGGCATGATGATGAAAGAAACCGATACCGAAGTCGTCGTCCGGAATATCGAAACCAAAGTAGAGACCGTCTGCAAAAAAACCGATATCAAAACTCTCCCTCCCGCTATGTCCACCATGCCTCCAATGGGATTAATCCTGAGCAAGTCCGATATCCGCGACCTCGTGGCTTTCCTTGCATCGCTGAATAAATGATCACCTAAATAATTCTCAATTTTGAGAATTATGGATTGCACTTCGGTCGATTAATGTTAGCCTCTTAATCGTGATCAAAAGCTTCGCCGTTTCTGAAACTCGAAAAGTATTTGATCTCGTCAGATCTCGGAAATTACCGGAGGACATTCAATTTCGGGCAAAAATTAAACTCGAACAATTGCATGCAGCCTCCGAGCTAAATCACCTACGCATACCACCCAGCAACCGATTGGAAAAACTTTCAGGCAACCTTCGCAACTTTTATAGCATCAGAGTTAACCAGCAATGGCGCATCATTTTCGAATGGAAAAACAACCATGCGTATGAAGTAAAAATCACGGATTATCATTTAACATCATGAATACCATACCTTTACCTAATGCTTTCGCGGAAACCCTTCGGGAAACCCTTGATGAGTGGCCGGCTTCTCAAAAAGAAATCGCTGCAGCAACTGGCATTCTCGCTTCTCATTTATCCGAAATGAAATCTGGGAAACGTCGCTGTACCCCAGAGTATGATCTCAGACTGTCCCGTTTTTTCAATATGGAGGCGGGTTTCTGGATGCGTCTGCAACTTCACTACGAAATGCAGCGAACCCGAATAGAAATCGGTGACAGAATCGAATCGGAAGTTCACCCTACAGCTTAATCCCCATGTCCGAACCCGCCAACAAACGACCCCGCGTCAATGTCCGTCGCCCAGATGTGATGGAACTCGTCGCTGCCGAGGTCGCGGTGCATTACCAATCTTCCTTGGTAGAAAAAATCAAAGACCAAGGCGGTAAGCTCACCTGTGGCAACACCACACTCTTGCTCGCACAGGACTTCGGTTTCTGCTACGGCGTCGAGCGCGCCATCGATCTCGCTTACGCCTCACGTAAAGTATTTCCTGAAAACCGAATTTTTCTAATCGGTGAAATCATTCACAACCCTGAAGTAAATCGCCAACTTCGCGAGATGGATATCGTTTCTCTTCCATGGCGGGAAATCGATTCGAGCTACGATGATCTAACAGAAAATGATGTCGTGATCGTTCCTGCCTTCGGCGCGCCAACGCATTTCATGGACAAGATCGAGGAACGCGGTTGTTACACAGTTGATACGACGTGTGGCGACGTGATGAAAGTCTGGCGCCGCGTGCGTGGTTACGCGAAGGACGGAATCACCTCAATCATCCACGGAAAAGCCGATCATGAAGAAACCCGCGCCACTTCTTCACGAGCGCTTGGCGAACAAGGCCATGGTTATTACCTCGTCATTATCACCCTCGCGGATACCGATTTCGTTTGCGATTACATCCGCAACGGCGGCAACAAACAGGCCTTTCTCGAACGCTTCCGCGGCTCATATTCCGAGGGCTTTGATCCTGATCGCGACCTCCAAAAAATCGGCGTTGCGAACCAAACGACCATGCTTAAAAGCGAGACGCAGGAAATTCAAAACCGCCTCGCAAAAGCCGTCACGGATCGCGACGGTTCCGCCGAAAAATTTTCCGTTTTCGATACGATTTGCGGCGCTACCCAGGAGCGCCAAGATGCTCTGTTCGAAATGCTCACTACAAAAATGGATCTGCTGCTGGTCGTTGGCGGTTACAATTCTTCCAACACCGCGCACCTCGTTGAAATCGGCGAGAAAGAACTCCCAACGTTTTTCATTCGAGATGCATCCCAGATCAAATCACTGGAAGAAATTGTTCACTACGATCTGCATCATGAAAAAGAAACCACATCAAATTATGCGGATGTGTTTGCAGGGAAAGATCATGTCATCGTCGGGCTCACCGCCGGTGCGTCTTGCCCTAACAACCTGATTGAGGCAACCGTGAAAAAGGTTTTCGAGCTCCGCGGTGAGAAACTTTCATAGACCGCTTGCCAGCCCACCGCGAATTTACAAATCTCTCGCCATGGAACATCACGTTTATTTCTGGCTCAAAGACGAATTCAAAACCGAAGCAGGCCGCTCCCGCATGGAAGCCGCGCTTACAGAGTTGTTGCAATCTCCTAACATTTCCAAAGCTCACTGGGGCAAACCCGCCACCACCGAGCCACGCCCGGTCACCGACCATTCATGGGACTACGGAATCTCACTACACTTCGATACCATGGAAGCCCATGAGAAATACCAGAAAGCCGATCCCATCCACGACGCCTTCTCGGGCAGCCACAGGGAAATGTGGGCCAAGGTGCTGGTGATGGATTTGGCGTGAGTAATCTCTACAGATACTTCATGAACCCTGTATGGACTTCCGACGATCAAGTTCTGCATAGACCTCACGTGCGGGAATTCCTTTAGTTTCACCACAGTCGTATTTTCTCATCCTTTCTCTGATTTCGAGAGCCCAGGCTTCATCTGTTTCCAAAATCTCTTCTGGCTCCACACTAGCCAGAATCCGTTGAGCCAGTGCAAAGCGTTGGTCGGGGGGCAATTCAATCGCGCCTAAAGCGAGGGCATCAATTGTCCGAATCATTACACCTAATATAATCAAAAATACCATTCTGTCCAGTTTTCGTTACTGGATCATGTGCCACAAGCACAGCCCACCATCACAGATATTTCATAAACGCCGTGTACACTTCAGGCGGAATATCTAACAATCCGTAGTCCTTCGAGGAAACAAATAACAAGCTCTGTTTGCCTTTCCCTAACAGCTGACCTTCCGCACCAAAAATCTGATGCTCAAGCGTGCAGAACTTCCGGTTTGCTTCGGCAACCTTGATCTTCACGGTGATCGTATCGAACTCGCGGGTTTCACGCACAAACTTGTGCTCGAAGGAGCGCGTGAGAATGTAGAATTTTGTCGTCTTCAAATCGAAGTCCGGCATCGCTGCATTGAAGAACAACTCACGGGTTTTTCCAACATAGAGCGGATACATCCCGAAGTACACGTTTCCGACGGAGTTCGTGTCTTGGTAGGTTGCAATCATGGAATAGACAAACCACTTACCCTCGAAGTGCCCTGCGAGGTTGTGATCGCCTGCCGTGCTAGGTGCGGATACTTCCGAGCGGGCAGCAGCGGGCTCTTGTCTGGCAATGGCCTTGATCGCGGGTATCTCAGAGGCGGCAAGCATCACTTGATCCGCCTTTTCCGTAACCAAGCGTAATAGATCCGTCGTTGTCACCAACCACACGACATATACCAGCGGAAGCAGTGATCCGACATACAGCAACACATTCAAATCAACCATGTAACCGAAGGCGAATATCACCAAGCACAAGCAAGCCATCGAAAACATCCGTATCTGTGGCAGCGGTTGCTGGCTGTTAGGAACGAAACAACGCGCGATCGCCAAGGCCGCATAGCCCACGAAAAACGACGCGTAAAACACCATGAAATACTCCACCTCAAATTTCGCAAAATACCCAATCAAAGCAATAATCGCAACCACCACAAACGTCGGAATAGGAGATGA
>CAMCYT010000031.1 GCA_945885485.1 Prosthecobacter debontii | reverse complement strand
GCTTTCACTGCATGCCTGCAATTCCAAGGAATCTGCACCACCGGCGGGAGCTAAAGCACCCGATCCGGCTCTCGTCGCTTATTTTGTAGCTGAGACTTTACCCGATGCGCAAGCGATCCATATCGCCCGCACCACCGCGAACCCCGGCGATACGATCACTCTCAAAGGCGAAGTCATGGGCCGCGAAAAAGTCTTTGTCGACGGCCGCGCCGCCTTCATTCTTGGCGATCCGGAGAAACTGACGAGTTGCGATAAAAACCCCGATGATGCTTGCGAAACTCCATGGGACGCGTGCTGTGATTCCAAAGAACTCAAACGCATCGGCATCGCCTCGATCCAGATTGTTGGAGATGACGGTCGTGTCTTAGCAAGTGAGTTGAAGGGCGTGAATGATCTGAAAGAACTCAGCTCGATCACGGTCAGCGGAGTCGTCGATCAAAGCTCAACGGAAGAGAATTTCGTCATCAATGCGAAGCAGATTCATGTAGAGAAGAAGTGATTTTTTTAAGAATCGGGCCGCGCGACTCCAGCATTCCCCGATGTAGTCGGTGGTTGCGCTTAGCATCGCAATCTTGCAAAGCCTCGCTTCGAAACGGTATGGTCGAGAGCTTGCGGCCAATCTCTTTTTCCCGGCCTCCGGTCCTGCCACCGGCTCACTCAGCGGTCTGAACTCCAAAAGCAATTCACTAGTATTATTCATTGCCCTGAGTGCGTGCGGGACGCCCACGCTCCCTTTTCCCCTTCACGGACCAGCTCTTCAGTGCTTTCTCCGCGCTAAGTGAAAAAGCAAAATCCTAGCATTTAGCATTAAATTAGGGGGATTCGGGGGGATTTTCTGACGTATTTGCGGATTAAGGTATTAATTGTGTCGCTTTCGGAGAATTGGTCGACTAAACAACTAGTCCGGTTCACGACTTGGCAGGATCAAGTTCTGGAGTTTAGCCAGTAGTTTTATGACTCTTTGGCGATCTGAGACCCGATTCACGGGAACAGTCTCAAGAGAAGTCACGATACGTGAACCGATTTTAATGTTATGAAAATGTATATTGGCAACCTGTCGTTTGATACGACCAAACAAGACCTCGAAAACCTATTCTCCGAATACGGAGCCGTCACGGATGTTCATCTCCCAACTGACCGCGAAAGCGGCCGACCACGTGGCTTTGCTTTCGTGACTATGGACAGTAAAGAAGCAATGGACAAAGCAATCGCTGGTGTCGATGGCACCGATGTCGGTGGTCGTTCATTGAAAGTAAACGAAGCCCAAGCCCGCGAAGAGCGTAGTGGTGGCGGCGGCGGTGGCGGTCGCGGTGGATACGGCGGCGGCGGTGGCGGCGGCGGTGGATACGGCGGCGGCGGTAATCGCGGCGGCAATGACCGTCGTGAAGAGCGTGGCGGCGGCGGCGGACGTCGCTACTAATTTCACTTAATAAAATATTCCACGGCAGCTTTCCGATATCGGGGGCTGCCGTTTTTTTTGGGGTAGGGTCGCCCGGCTAGGTCGAGCGTAGGTGTTATCCAAAAAAGAGAAATTGAACCACAGATGGACGCAGATAAACACAGATAATGAATGAGTTTCTAAAGAGGTTTAATTTTCGTGTTCCTCTGTGTCCGCTTCACTCTGATTGTAGTTCATTTTGTCATCTAGGTTGATTTCTGGGTTGGGGTTCCTAGTGTGTGGCTTCGGCTAATTTTTGGGTCGGGCCTATTTCCATGATCATCTTCCTTCTTGTTTTTCTCTCAGGGTTTTCTGCGCTGATCTATCAGATCTTGTGGATGAAGCAGTTGGGGCTGTTGTTTGGAAATACATCGCATGCAGCTGGGGCGACGTTGGCGGCTTTCTTTGCGGGTTTGGCGGTTGGTAGTTGGTTCTGGGGAAGACGTTCCACCCAAGGCAGGAATCCCATGCGTATCTATGCGCGTTTGGAACTGGGAATCGCGATCACGGCGCTGCTCTACTTTGTGGTGATGAAGGGCTACCACGTCATTTACCCAGAGGTTTACCAAAGTGTACATTCTGGCGCATGGCTTCTGCTGATCAAATTTCTGTTGGCGGCGGTGCTCATTTTTCCACCTGCATTTTGCATGGGTGGGACGATTCCGGTGGTTGGGCAATATGTCATTCGGAATCCGTCCCGGTTCGGGTCGACCTCGGCTTTGCTCTATGGAATCAATACGCTGGGCGCGACTCTTGGTGCATTAATGGCAGGGTTTTTCATGCCGCTTTGGTTCGGTTTTCAAGCGACTTGTTTCATTGCGATGGGAATCACGTTGATTCTGGCGGTTTTGGCATTTCTAGTTTCACGATCGGCATCGGCCTTGCGTGTCGTTGAGGAAGAATCATTCGTTGCTGTGACGGCTTCAGTGAAATGCAAGAAGTTCGATAAGGATAGATTTGCGCTGACGGTCATTTGTTTTATGTCAGGTTTTGGGGTGCTGGCGCTTGAGGTGCTGTGGACGCGGATGTTTTCGTTGGTGCTGGAAAATTCAGTATACACTTATGCTGCGATTCTTGTGATGGTGCTGTCCTGTCTTGCTGGCGGATCCTTGATAAGTTATGTGCTCGCACGGCGGAAGTGGTCACCGAACACGGTGCTCGCGGCGCTGCTCGGACTTAGTGGAATCGCTATCGCTCTGACGCCAAATGTTTTCATGAACGTGACCGATTCATTCCAGTTTCAAGCGGTCAAGGCGACTTGGCTAGAATTCGTGTTTTTGATTTTCAAGAAATGCGTGCTGACCATCGGTCTGCCGGCCTTGGTGTTGGGTGCGGTTTTTCCTTATCTGATGAAAACCGAGGAGCAGTATGCGACCTCGCCCGGAAGGAGTTTGGGTCGCCTTGCGACAATCAATACCCTTGGCGCTATTCTCGGTTCGCTTATCTGCGCGTTTCTTTTACTTGAACACTTCGGCTTGTGGCGCTCGATGCAGATCATGGGCGTCATCTATTTTCTGATGGCAATAGGGATGCCATCGGTGCGTGGTCGCGTGGGAATCTCGGTGAAGTGTATCAGCGGCGTGGGGTTGGTTTTGTTGTTCACAGGACTCAACCCGTCACAACTGCCAGTGACCGGTGTGCTTGAGATGCGCAAAGATGAAGTGACCATCAAAGTATGGGAGGGGAGCGATTGCACGGTTTCGGTGGTTCGCGGCAACGATGGGCTATCCATCAAAATCAATTCCGATTACGGTTTGGGTTCCACGAATGGTCGCGTCAGGCAAGCTTGTCAGGCCGAAATTCCGCTGATGCTCAAACCCGATGCGAAGTCGGTTTTTTTCCTAGGAATGGGAACCGGCATCACTGCAGGTGCTGCGTTATCCGATCGATTTCCTCAAGTGGAGCGGGTGGTTACCTGCGAGCTTTCACCTAACGTCATTGCTGCCTCCAAAGAGTTCATGACCAATGTGGATGGGGTTGACCTTACCAGCGGTCTTTTTGCCGACCCTCGCTCTACAGTTCTAACAGAAGATGGTCGCCACTACCTGATGGCGACGAAAGAGAAGTTCGATATCATCGATGCAGATTTATTTGTTCCCTACCATTCCGGTGCCGGTAGCTTGTATACGACTGAGCATTTCGAAGGCGTGAAGGAGAGACTCAAGCCGGGCGGGATTTTTGTTCAATGGGTGCCTGTCTATCAGGTGACGGATTTTGAATTTCATGTGATCGGGCGAACCATGCTGGAGGTGTTCGATCGCGTTTCGATTTTGCGCTGCGATTTTGCGCCTTTCAATGAGGTGGTTGCCTTCGTGGGTCACTATGATGAAACGCCACTCGCAGCATGCGACATTGACGATAATCAAACAAAGCAGCGTTTTATCGATGGGAATGGTCGTGAAGATATTTATCAGACACTCAACCCGCAGACGGCTTTGTTATACTATGGCGGAAACTTGACGGCATCGAAGGAATTGTTCGCGGGATATCCGGTCAATACGGATGACAAGCCGGTGATCGAATACATGGCCCCAAAGTATTATCGGAATCAAGGTAAGGATGAGATGCCTTGGTTTGTGGGGCCATACATTCTCAAGTTCATCAAAGACGTGCAGAAAAATTGCCCTCCAGACGAAGATCCTTTACTCGTGAATCGCACACCAGCCAATCGGCGGTTACCTTTAGCAGGTAGCGCGTATCAAGAGGCTAAGTTGTGGGCTGAGTTCGGCAACAATGAGGAGACCCAGAAGAATTGGAATCTATTCGTGAAAGAGTGGCTGGATCAGCCCAGAGATACTGGGGAGGATAAGTAGGATGATGAATTGAGTGCGGAAGGCGGCCCGATCCGGCTTGGCATCGTGATGCGGAACTGATTGTTTCTGAAGCGTGCATTCGGAAATCGAAATCCCAACTCCTACGCGTATTCCGTTTCCGTTAAAAAGGCTTTTGATAAGGCTTGGGATCTGGCTGTTGCTTATCGCTGTAATCATCTTTGCGGTGATTGTTTGGTGGTGTGCGAGTGAGATTGCATCACCAGCGCGCAGGCCGGTGAGTGCGGAGTGTCAGGTGTTTTTTGAGGAAACGTCGCAGGCGGGATTCACGGTTGAGAAATTTGAATCGTCGGATGGAATGCCGTGCTTGGTTTGTACTCCGAAGCCGATGCTCACCTTTTCCAAGAAAGGCGAAACCATTCGCGGGCAATTGTTAGAAAAGAAAATGACTCTGGTGCCTTCTGGAGAGATCATTGGGACTTTGCTGATTCTTCACGGCCGGACGGGGATGAAGGAGGATTATCTAGCGGTCGCGGAACGGTTCTGCGCGGTGGGGTTTCGATGCATCATTCCGGATCTACCAGGGCACGGCGAGAATAAGAATCAGTTCACAACTTACGGCGTGCTTGAAGCTCCGATGGTTTTGAAATGTTTTCGTGAAGCCTCCGAGAAATATATTTTCGCTCAAGATCCATGCATGATGTTGGGTCAGTCGATGGGTGGGGCGTATGCGGTGCGAGTGGCTGCTTTAGCTGAGTCGCCATTTCAAGCGATGGTGGTGGTGTCGTCTTTTGACAAATTGGAAACCGTGGTGAACGGGCAGACTAGCAAATTGCTGGGTGATGCGGTTGGAACTGCAGTGAGCGGATCGGTGGATCACGTGTTCGCATGGAAAACGGGAGTTAAAGTCTCAGAAATCAACACCGCGAAAAAAGCACTGAGGATAAAGATCCCGACGTTGGTGATTCATGGTGAGTCGGATCAAACTATTCCAGTTGCCTCTGGTAAAAAGCTGTATCATTCGTTTCCGAGTGATTTGAAAAAGCAGTGGTTGGTCGTGCCTGAGGCGGGTCACAACAATATCCTCATCACCGATTATCCGCTCTACGCGACGATGGCGGAGTGGTTTTTGAAATACCTTAATGCTGGTTGATAGTTGTTGGACCGTGCATGGTTCTTTTAGAGTTACGAGATCCTGCTCACCCTAAGTCGCTCGGCAATAATGAGGGATTTGAAGCGGGTGTAGTCTTCTTCCTGAGTTCCCGAAAGCAGGCGGTAGGTATATTCCGGCCAGTGGCGGGTTTCTTCGATGGCGTTTTTCATGCGCAGCGCGATGACTTCGGCTGAGTCGGTGCCTCGACCGGAGAGGCGTTTCAGGAGTTCTTGTTCGTCAGCGAGCATGACGAAGAGATCGACCAATGCGCAGCGGATCGATGCGTCTTCGCATTTCCTGACAAGCTCGGCGCCTTGGACATCGAGATCCATCACCACGTCTTGGCCGCTCTGGAGGTATTGAATCACCTCAGAGCGCAGCGTGCCGTAGAGATTGCCGTGGACCTCGGCGCTTTCTAGGAATTCGTCGTTCTCGCGTTTTGAAAGGAATTGTTCGCGGCTCAGGAAATGGTAGTCCGTGCCGTTGGTTTCGCCGGGGCGTGGTAAGCGGGTGGTGCAGGAGATCGAGTAATGAGCCTCGTTCTCGCACGCCAAACGCCTGCACAAGGTCGTTTTCCCAGATCCCGATGGTCCTGACACCACTAATAATATTCCCGTCCGTTGCGACATGTGTCTAAACTGCACGGAATTTTCAAATTTCAAATTTCAATTTTCAAAATTTAGGGAAACCAAGGATCAGGAAGAGTTTGAACCACAATCGCAGCGAAGCGGAGATGACCGGACAGTATTATCAGAATATATCTGGCAAATGGACGCGGATAAAAGATTTCTGTGTCCAACTCAAACTGCGCTCCAACTTTTATTCTAGGCTCAATTCTACAGTAGTTATGTGGTGTTCTTAGTTCCATCCGCGTTCATCCGTGGTTCCTTTCTTAATTTCCAGTCAGTGAGTTTTCTCTCAAATGGATATGATGCCGCTCTTGACTTTTTCACTGGAAATCCGCTTAGAATGTGAGCGTGTCTAAATGCTGCAATTTGTTATTGTCCTTGGTGTTGGGATCAAATTTCGTGGTCGCCCAAAATTGGGAACGAGAGGGCGTGGAATTTGCTATGGTTGAAAGCCGTGCCCGGGATCTAGCCAAAGCAAAATATCATGCTCCGAATAAGGAAGCGCTCCCGGGTTGGATGAAGTCACTGACTTATGATCAATACCGTGATATCCGCTTTGAACCGAAGCGCGCGCTCTGGAGTGATTCGAAGTCACCATTCCGCGCGATGTTTTTTCATCCAGGATATCTCTTTCTGGAGCCTGTAGCCATACATGAGTTTACCGATACACATCGTCAACGAGTGAGACTTTCCGAGGCGTTTTTTAATTACGGTCCGTTGGTAAAAAATCATGGGGAGCTGCCTTCCGAGGCGGGATTTGCAGGGTTTCGCTTACACGCGCCGCTGAATAACACGGAGGTGTTTGATGAATTGGTCGTATTTCAAGGAGCAAGTTACTGGCGGGCACTTGGCAAAGGTCAGCGTTATGGAATTTCCGCAAGGGGTATCGCAGTCAATACTGGCGCGGAAGGTGTGTCCGAGGAGTTCCCTATGTTCCGCGAGTTCTGGCTAAAGAAACCCCAAGAAGGAGATGAACGTGCTACCTTCTATGCTTTACTGGATGGTCCTTCCTATTCGGGTGCGTATGAGTTCACGATCAAGCCCGGTGAGGATACCATCATGAATGTGAAAGCAGTGCTTTTCACACGTAAACAGGTCAAACGCCTCGGGATCGCTCCGATGTCGAGTATGTTCTGGTTCGGTGAAAACTCACGGCGCAGATTCGATGACTTCCGTCCAGAAGTGCATGACTCCGATGGTCTCGCAATCCGTATGGGAAGCGGCGAGAGAATCTGGAGACCTATTTCGAATGATACCGGAAACTTGGAATTCAGTTTTTTCAGTATGGAAAAATGCGATGGCTTCGGGCTGCTGCAGCGTGATCGCCGATTCAGTGCGTATGTAGATGGCGAGGCCGCGTATGATCTCCGTCCTTCGTTGTGGATTGAGCCAACTTCTGATTGGGGATCTGGCAGCGTGATGCTGATGGAAATTCCAACCGGAAATGAGCTCGCTGACAACACTGTGGCGATGTGGGTTCCTGAAAAATCCCCCAAACCGGGAGATCGTTTGGAGTTTAACTATCGTCAGCATTGGACGATGGAAGAGGATCCGTCTGATGACGGTGGTCGCGTGGTTGCAACCCGCACGGGTGTGCATGAATGGCAGCCTGAACAGCGAACGATGATTGTGGAATTCGAGGGAGACAAAATCATTGGTGAAGATGGTAAGATGCCAGAGGCGAAAGTCGAAGCGGCGGGTGCAGCAGGTGAAAAAGTCAAAATTCAAGGCGTTGCGGTTCAGTCAATTTCGAAAGGCCGTGTCAGGCTGGCATTCCAGATCCTTCCCGCAACAGAGGGCGGAAAACTTTCCGATGTTGGTGTGCTTGATCTGAAGGCTTCACTAAAAAGAGGAGAAGATTTTCTAACCGAAACATGGGTTTACCGAATCAAACTATAGAATCACTCAGGCCACTCAGTGAATCTGAGTTGGAAGTATGGGAGGACGCATACGCTGCAGTTGAGGCTTACCTCGCTGCGTTGCATATCCGTAACCGTTTGCTGGTTTCGGAGTTGGTACGTGGCATTCTCTGGCGTGCTTCTGCAAGACGTGAGAATGAACCGGAAAGCACCGCACGGAAATTGGCGATTGAGGAAATGCTTTCTGAGATCGGTGAATGGACCGAGCGAGTGCTGGACGAACCACTTGTGGATAGACGTCTTGCAGCGCGGGGTCGCCTCGCGTTATTGCTCGCGGGTATGCCGGACCGATGGCAGGGAGTTTTTCTGACGCCTGAGCCGTGGCCTGAGGAATTTGTTGCAGCGATGCGGAGTTCCTATCTTGCCGCCGGTCCTCAGTTCGCAGAGTTAACGATGGTTCCAAAACCACTTGAGCTAAATGTGATTGGAAGCGGTGCGGCGCAGTGGTGGGAAACGATGGATAGGCGCCCCATCGTGCGGTTTATGTTTGCGGCTGGCTTATTGGCTGCGGTGATTGCCGGCGTCTGGTTCATTTTCTTTGACTAATGGAAACTCAAGATACATCCACAAAATCGGAATCGATGCCGTTTTATAAAGGTGCATCCGCTAAAAGACGGAGGTTGATATTTTTCGGTAGCATTATTTTGGTGAACGTGGTCGCGGTGTTTTGGTTGTCTGATTTATTTTGGCGCTTGGGCCTTCACCGCGCGCACATTCCGTTGATTATCATTTTTGCAATCCTCAATGGATTGCTCGTGCTCGGATCATTTCACGCATTATTCGGTGCGCTCGATATCTTCCGTGGAAGACATCGGGCGGTGCGTATCTCGGAACTCGCTGAGGGACCGGTGGATGTGTTAGGAAAAAAGCATGCAGTGGTCATGCCGGTTTATAACGAGGACAGCGGAAAGTTTTGCGCGCGGATCGAGGCGATATACCGATCCATTGAAGCGACGGGACACTTAGACTCGTTTGATTTCTTTATTTTAAGCGACACCAGAGATCACGATCTATGGGTGTTAGAAGAAGTTGCGTGGACGAATCTTTGCCGCAGGTTGAAAGGATTTGGTAAAATTTATTACCGTCGCCGTAAAACGAATGATAACCGCAAGGCGGGAAACATCGGAGATTTCGTGCGGACATGGGGTGGGGGATATGAAGGGATGTTGGTTCTCGATGCGGATAGTTTGATGGACGGCGCAGACATTGTGAAGATGTCGAGAGTTATGGAGGCATATCCAAAGCTAGGCATTTTGCAAACGCCTCCTAAGCTGATCCGTGGAGTTTCTATTTTCACGCGGTTGCAGCAATTTGCGATGAGGCTTTATGGGCCTTTGTTCATCCGCGGGTTGAATTTCTGGCAACTCAGTGGCGGTAGTTACTGGGGACATAACGCGATGATACGGGTGAAGCCGTTTTCGGAATTTTGTGAACTACCCGCGCTTCCCGGTCGTGAGCCATTCGGCGGCCGGATTCTCAGTCATGACTTCGTTGAGGCCGCGCTGATGGTTTCCGAGGGATGGGAAGTATGGTTGGCTTGGGATATCGAGGGAACCTATGAAGAAGCTCCTCCAACATTAGTGGATCACTTGAAACGCGACCGCCGTTGGTGCCAAGGAAATCTGCAGCACATGTGGTTGATCTTCGCCCGTAAACTTCCCCTGACCGTCCGCATTCACTTGTTCATGGGTATCATGGCATACTTGGGAAGCCCGATTTGGTTTCTGTTTTTACTGATGGGCTCATGGCTGGCATGGGATTTCAAAATGAGCGAACTGAGTCCGTTGCCATTTGATGGCTATGTGCACCATTTGTTCGGAATAGATGTGCAGCTTCAGGCGCTGATTCTAACGGCAGCTGTTTTCACATTGCTTTTCTCCCCGAAAATTCTCGCGCTGTTAGGGGCGTTGTTTTCCTCTAGAACCCGCCGCTCTTTTGGCGGAACCTTCGCGCTGCTAAGCGGAGTGTTCATCGAAACCATTCTCTCCGTTTTGCTAGCGCCATGCGTAATGATGGCGCATACTCTTATGGTGGCTGGAATCATTTCCGGACGTGCGGTCGGATGGGGAAATCAAAATCGCGAAACCGATGGCACGGCTTGGTCGGATGCGCTGCGCTTCCATGCTGTGCCAACCATTATTGGTATCGCTTGGGCGTTCTTTGCGTGGCACATCGGTAAGGATTTCACCATGTGGATGGCTCCGATATTGTTGGGATTAATTTTGTCGATCCCAGTCTCTGTCTGGACCAGTCGTTCACGTTATGGCCGCGCTCTAGGACAACTTCATATCCTCTCAACTCCTGAGGAAATTAATTTACCTGCCATTGTGAAACTTGCGGACGATGCTGAGCATCATGATCAAGGTGTTTTGAATGCCTCGTTTGCGGATAGGAATGGAGTAATCGCGGCGGTGGTCGATCCTTATGTAAACGGAGTGCATGTTTCTCTGCTTGAGCAATCGGATATGAACCCCATCGAAGAAGCACTCGCGCGGCGATGCCTGAGAGAGGGGCCGGATGCATTGGAGAAATCCGAGCTGGCGCAATTGCTTTATCTCGCCCCGGCCATGCTGATGATGCATCGTACCGTTTGGCTGGGCCTGCCCGAAGAAGTCGGTAGCGTGTGGATGCGTGCGGTCGAAAGCTACCGTCGCCGTGGGGATTGAGTGGTTGAAACGGGCTGATTTCTCCGTGATTCCGAGGCTTGCCAAGGATTGTGACTAAGTTACACTATAGCCAATCCATGAAGTGCTTTATTTTCACAACTGCCGCTATGTTTCATGGCGTAATGATCGCTAGCGCCGCAGAAGCTACGCCGCTCAATCAGACGAATTTCCTCGAAATCCTCAAAGGTGGCGGAATCATGATGTTTCCCCTGGCGCTCATGTCCGTGATCTGTGTGGTATTGATTTTACTGTTTCTTATCACGATCCGGCGTAACGCCATTGTCAGTGACCGGTTCATGCATGCTGCCGAGTCGATGATCCGCAAATACGATTTTCTCGGATTGATCGCTTTAAGCAAACGCCGCAATGAGTGCATGGCTCGCATCGTCCAGAAGACCCTCGATTTTGCCACCACCAATCCTGGAACCTCGTTTGATAACATCCGCGACGTAGCGCAGGTGGAAGGATCACACCAAGCTGGAATGCTCACCTCACGGGTCACTTATCTCGCCGACATCGGAGCGATCGCGCCTATGGTAGGCTTATTGGGGACCGTATTCGGAATGATTGAGGCGTTCATGCAAATCTCCTCAGGAGAGGTCCAAGGAGTGCGCGAAATGGGAATGGCTGAAGGGGTATCCAAGGCCCTGATAGCAACAGCAGGCGGGCTTGCTATCAGTATTCCTGCACTGGCCTTTTATTCGATTTTTCGGGGACGGGTGCAAAAGTATAATTCTGAGCTTGAAGCAGCGGCTACCTATTTTATCGCCATGCTGCACGCACAATATGAGCGCCAACCCAACCAAGCAGCACAGGCATCCGTGCCGCCAGCTCAGCAGCGCGGGCGTGACGGTTTTGCTATGCCGCCGGCGTCTCCTCTCTTGAGTGAGCGACCTGATCTCCACGGAATCTAATAGAGAAGCACATGAAGTTCTCTAACAATCAACCTCCAGCAATAGCCATCCAGTTGGCTCCGATGATCGATATCTTGCTCTTGTTGTTGAGCTTTTTCATCATCAGTTGGCAGTTCAATAAGGCTGAGACGGAGCTCAACGTCTCCGTCCCGACCGCTCAGGAGGGCGCGGATCCCCAACGTCAAATTGGTGAAATTGTCATCAATATCCTTGGTGATGGCGTGATACGCGTTGATGGAACTACGGTTGACCTACCGCAGTTGTTAGAAAAGCTAGCGAAAATTGCAGAGAAATTCGAGAATCAGCCTGTCCGTATTCGTGGCGATGGTGGAGTCCAATACCAACGCATCGTCGAGGTAATTGACACATGTCAGAAGGCTGGAATTTGGAATATTTCATTTGCCACTCAACGCCCAACCCCTTCCAAGTAAGACGGTATGTCAAAATCTCACACATTTCATTCGCTCCGAATTCCCTGCTTGTTACTCGGTAGTTTCTTGACTCTACACGCCCAGCAAGATCCGCCGCGTGCAGGCGTGGTTGATGAAGCGCTACAAGCCGATCCAGGAAATGATTTATTCAATCGCGGAAAGAATATTTTTGATGCGGCCCAAAATGTCGCCGATGCGGAGGAACGTCGCGAACATTATCTCAAAGCTACGAAAATTTTCAGTGATTACATCAATGAGTTCGGTCGCCACCAAAATGCTGAGGCTGCGTGGTGGTATCTGGGAAGCAGCTACCTACAAGTTGGAATGTCAGATGATGCGAAGCGTTGCTTTTCCACGCTTCTCAATGGTTTCGGCGAGGGTAAATACGCCGCCGTGGCAGCTTACAGTATGGCGTTGGATCATTATAACAAACGCGAGTATGCATTTGCCGCGCCTCTATTTGAAAGGTTCGCCGCAAATGGATCGCGTCCCGAGGATAAATCCAAAGGTAAGCTGATGGCTGGAAGTTGCTATCGACTAGAAGGTCGAGATCGTGATGCGATAAAATCATTCAAAGAGGTGATCGATGATCCGAAAGGCGCTCCCTTGCATGATCAAGCAAGACTCTACCTTGGGCATGTTATATTCAAACAAGGAAAAGTTGAAGATGCCTTAAAACTCTTTGAGGAAGTTGCGAAATCGGAAGCTGCGGAAAATATCCGTGCAGAGGCAGCGCTTCACGCGGCGATGACTGCAACCAAACTTGGAAAATCAGAAGTTGCGGAGTCTTACCTTCGTATTGTGTTAGAAAAGCCAGGTATGGAATCTGCTCGCCCGGATGCGCAAATCGCATTGATGGAAAATTATTTTGTGTCAAAAAAATACAAGGAAGTAGTCGATATTTATAAGGAAAGCACCCTTAAAGCTGAGGGAGAGAAGGACGCGATGAGGTTGAGGGTTGCGGCACGAGCCATGCTGCAACTCAAACAAGTTTCTGAAGCTAGTAAGTTGTTTCGAGAGATTGAGCGCGCCGTCCCACCTGAGAATGATCTCGCCTTCCAAGCATCTTATTATCGTCTGAATTGTTTTTTCCAGATCGAGGGAGCTTACGTCACAGAGCAAGTGGATGCGTTTCTTCAAATCTACGAAAAAAAGCGTCCCGACGACACCCGTATCCACACGGCTTTACTGATCAAAGCTGAGACGTTATTCTCAAAAAACAAAATCTCCGCTGCCGCCGAAGTTTTCGCCAAGGTGGATCCGAAGTTACTCAGCGAATCGAATCGCCCCGGATTTCTTTATCAACGTGGTTGGTGCCTTGCGGAAGCTGGAGATAAACAAGGATCGATCCGTTTGCTCAGCGATTTCATCACCCAATATCCAAAAGATGAGCGTGTCTATCATGCCTTGGTTAAACGCGCCAAATCATACGTGGAGATAGGCGAGGCGGGGAAAGCGATTGCCGATTATGATCTCGTCGCCTCCGAAAAGAAAGCTCCCGCCGATCTGGTTTCCCTAGCATGGCTGGAGTCCGCTCGCGCCCGTCGTAAAGAAGGCAATATCGAAAACATGTTAGCCCGCTACAAAAGCCTGTTAGAAGTCAAGGATCTCAGCGAAAATCTCCAGTCTGAGGCGAAATATTGGATTGGCTGGGGAATGGTGAAAACCAATCAACCCAAAGATGCCGTGCCGTTTCTCAACGAGGCCCGCAAGCTCCGCAAAGATACTTACGGCAAGCACGCTGGGTTGTTGCTCGCGCTATCTCATTTCTCCACGCAAGATCCGATCCAACTAGCGGCAGAAATTGAACTCGCGATCAAAGAAGATTACGCAACTGAAATCCCCGCCCAAGCCCTGCAATGGACGGGTATGCAATCCTACAACGGCAAGGACTATCAATCAGCAGCAAAGTTTCTTAGTCTTACAGCAAACGACAAGGAACCACGCACAACTCCCAAAGAAGTCTGGCGCTATTTGGGAAAATCTCGCCTTGAGATCAAGCAACCCAAAGAGGCGCTCACCGCGATCGGACATATGCTCGAAGTTGAAGACCAAGCGGCTTGGAAAGCGGATGGGCTGCTCGATCGAGCCCGTGGCCATTATCAATTGAAGCAGTTTGATGAGTCTCGCAAAGCTGCGGATGAAGGATTGGTCCTCAATCCCCAAGGCCGAACATCTGCTGGATTACGTATCGTATCAGGCGACCTGTATGTTCAGAAATTGAGTTACGCTGAGGCATCGGCTGATTATCTGTATGTGATCCAGTTCAGCGAAGATCCGGATCTAAAACCCCTTGCGATCCATCAATACATTTTACTGTTAGAAAAGCAGAGTAAAGCTGCCGAAGCTGAGAAATACAAAACCCAGCTCAAGACAGAATTTCCGAATTGGAAAGTGCCGTAAGCTGTTATCGAAATCAAAATTCATCCCGTATTTTTTGAGAAATAGACCGAAGGTAGTTGGCGCGTGATTTAAATGAGCTCTTGTGAAAATATGGATAGAGAAATGCAGCAAGCTTTGATTGCTGGCACAGCAACTGTGCTTGCTGCAGCCGCTGCAATACCTGGGCGCGATAGCTTGCTTGGTGAAATCGCGATCTGCGAGGCCGCTGCTGCGCGTGGTTATTTTCTCCCAGATGAAGAAGAGTGGGTGAAACTACGATATTCGCAGTATCTCAGCTTACGCGCATCGTTGCTGGCTACGATTGAAGAAATCGGCGGGCTCGCCGGGCGCGGCGGCGTGGAATGGAACTCACGTTTGCCCTTGTTCGCCACCGCCTTCGCCGCAGCTTGTATTTTGCTGCGTGCGAACCGTTTCATTGTCGATCTCGCCGATCAGCATCCAGTCTTATGGAAAAAGCTCGATGAGGAAGATAAGATTTCCGGCATTCCTAGGAAATCATTCACCATGATTTACCAAGCGCTCACCTCGCCTCGAAACCAACTGCGTTTTCTGAATGCTGCGGATCATTACACCCAATACCGCGATGAAATTTTCGCGCTTGCCGATGATGCAGTCATGCAGCCCATCATTGATTTATTAGAATCTGAAGAGCCTTTCATCGAGCGCCGCCGCCGCGAAGTCGTGAAACGCCGCATTTATTATCGCTGGTTTTCGTTTCTCAGACGGCATCGCTCTGCATGGAAAAATGTCATGAGGGGGATGTTTGAAGTATCGGGGCGTGCCATCGCCGATCTTCATCAGCCAGGCATCAAACCTTTTGGTGCTCCGAAGCGTATTCATGCTCAGTTGCAAAAACAAATTCTCGAATACGCGAAACCTGGTGATGTGTTCGTCACGCGCCATGATGATGCGTTGAGTAACTGGTTTCTCCCTGGTTTTTGGCCGCATGCTGCATTATTTCTTGGGAAATCTGCCAACCACACTTCGGAATGGGGAGAGCTTCCGCCCGCAGGCGAAATCGATGCATGGTTTCTCGAAGCGAAGAAAGACGGTGTTAAAGTCCGCCCTGTCAGTGAAACGTTGGCGCTTGATGCATTGGTCGTGTTGCGGCCTCCTTTAGAAGAAACCGAACTCAAACGCGGCCTCCAGCGTGCGCTGACTCATCGCGGTAAACCTTACGATTTCCTCTTCGATTTCCGGACCGCGGATCGCCTAGTCTGCACCGAGGTCGTATACCGCGGCTTCCATGGGATCGCTCCAATCCAATTCCAGCTCCGTGAAGTCGGCGGCCGGCTTTGCTTGCCTGCGGAAGAATTTCTCGACCAAGCGCTCGCCTGTGGCTTCGAGCTTATCCTCACCGCCGGGCTGGATGGGGACCGAATGCTGACTGGATCTGAGGCAGAGCAAGCGTTTCTGGCTAGTCGAAGCATGGCTTAGATAGCCTAGAGTTGTTGCCAAAGGCCCTTGCGTAAAAGGCCGAGCGAATGAATGACGAGTTCAAGGCGTGATGAGGGCATGGATGAACATCCACAACCGAAGAATAACGCAGAATGGAGCGGACGCGACATAGACTCAAGCGAAGCGCAGTGCCCGCAGGGGGCCGCCGGAGGGCGGGATCAATTCGTCATTCATTAGTCGGGAATGCTGCAAACCTTCCGCGCCAGCGGCATAAACCAAAACCTAAAAACCTCCCTTTTGCGCAAGGGCCTTTGGTAACCAGTCATTCGCGTCAACTTAAGGTGTAAGTCACTTATTCTCATATATTTACAAAAATAAAGTTTGACAAGTCATTGAGCTCGGCAGGCTTGGTATGTTCAGTAACCATACCCTACCAACGGCTTTAGCCGTTGGCACTTTTGCCGCTCTTCCTGATCTTAACGCCATCGCACTTCAATGTGGGTTAATCGTTCGTCAAAATGAAAAATTCTCTGCCGAAGGATTGCTCCTCACTTTGTTTAAAGCCATCTCAACAGGCAACGCTTCTTTCAGTCAGATGGCTGCTAGTTTGGGTGAATGCGAAGTGAGGACTCTATCACGCCAAGCTCTACATCAACGAATGAAGCCGGAAGTGATTGTGTTTCTTGAGGCCGTTTTGAAGCATGTTGGTCTCTCTACTCTCGATATTAAAGAGGATGATGGATCTTATCCTTTTCGTAGAATCATTTTGGAAGATGCCACTCAAATGCGCATGCATCCAAAAAATCATCCTTCGTTCCGCGCCGTAGCGAACAACAGCGGAGTCACTTCCGGAGCGAAGATCGATGTGATCATGGATCTAGTGAGTGGAGAACTGCTACGCCAAAAAGAAACTCAAGGATATGTGCAGGATCGATCTCTAGGCCCAGAGCTCCTACCCATGATAACGGAAGGGGATTTGGTGTTACGCGATATGGGTTATTTTGACGTAAGTTCATTTGCCTACATCGAATCTCAGTCAGCTTACTGGTTAAGCCGCCTCCATGGACAAGCAAGTGTTAGATTGCTGGATGGAACAACTCTTGAAGAACTGCTATCAAGAACAACGAAGAATTCCATAGAGATTGAGGTCACGCTAACCGAACAAAAACATCGTGCACGCTTGAT
>CAMCYT010000030.1 GCA_945885485.1 Prosthecobacter debontii | reverse complement strand
ACCCAAGTCCCTCCCTTCGCTCGCTCATTCCTCGACGCCCTCTTCGCCCAAGTCGCCGACTTCATGCGCAATCAGCCAGAATAAATTCGCAGTGTGAACTGCGAATTTATGAGTTAAAAGTTATTAGTTATTAGGGAAATGAGTAATAGAGAATGCAGAACTCCTTATAACTTCTAACTAATAACGTTTAACTATTTCTTCAACCCATAAACCTTCTCCGAGTTCTCTCGGTAAATTTTACGGCGAACCTCATCAGGCAAATCAAGTCCTTCTAAAAACGTGTAATGCTGGAGCGCTTGTTTGTCTTTGCTACCAAACGACCACCAACCCTCATCCGTTGCCCAAAGAATCTTATCCTGATTCCGTATCAGAAATTCTCTCGCGTAGACGCGATCCCGATTCAGTACATCAATCACCACTGAACCCGACATATCGGCATATAAATTTGGATGTTCTTGAAGCTGGCGATCGCAGGCTCCACTCCCTAACTGCCGCCACCAATACGCATGCGCCACTAGCGTGCACTTAGGATATTTTTTCAAAACGTTATCCACACGTTCCATCCCCGGCTCGACCATGTTTTTATTTTGATCGATATGGAACATGACTGGTAACCCGACTTTCTCACACGCCTCGTAAAGCATCAGATTCTTTGGATCATCGAACATCAGGCCCACCCCGTAATGTTCTCCAAAAGCAATCGCCCCATCTGAGATCTCGCGATGTAAAATCGTAATAGCCTCATCAGCAGATTTGACATCTCCAGAATTAATAATGCACATACGGTCTATTTTTCCTTTATACGGACGGAAATTTTCTAACATCGTTTGGTATTCTTCTTCATTCTGTGGATGCGAGCCTTTGTGCATGAGCGGACTCACAATGCAACGTTCCACATTTCGCTCGTCCATCCAGGTCGCCACCGCACGCAAGCCAAGCGGCGTGACCGACATTGCATGCACATGCGGGTCGATAAAATTGAGATCGGTCGGTGCTTTTGGAGTCACCTTATCATAAACCAACCGCAATTCCGACATCTTCTCCGCGCAGCGCTCACCTAACAGCACCTGACTTTTATCATCACGTAAACCATCCATCATTTTAAGACCTTCTGAACTGGCGATAGCTGTCACATGATCGCTCTCTTTAAATTTAGCGAGTGCAGCTTGAATGCCTGGCGAATCTTGAACCTGACCGATCACTAAAGGCAGATTCGGATCCCGAAGGTGGCTACGCAGATCACTGACAAACGATTTCATTTTATCAGAAGCACCTTCCGCCGCATCGTTACCTCCCTGAAACCACAGCACGCCATCAATAATTCCTCCCTGCGCAGCATCTTTCACACGCTGCCGCATTGCTCGGTTTTCAGGCGTCTTCCTATCGATCCAATCATCTATCTTGGTATTCTCCCGAGTCACAGCAACCAAACCAATCTTGAGCGCTTTGTTTTTATTCAGTAATTTTCTAACAAAAAAGTGTTCGGTTGATTTCGCATCCACCACAGGAACCCATTCCTTTTTTTCATTCATCTGAACACAGCGTTCAATCAAATCCGCATGTATGGGATCAGCTGAATTTGCAACGGTCTTCGCCTCTCCCATAATGAGGTAAATGTGCATTTTGTGATCCACTGGTGGACTAACTTCAACTGCGACCTTCTCCTCAACCGCCACAACCTTATTCGTTGCGCTCTTGTCCGGAGATGGAGGCCTATTTAAAAAAACCACCGCCAAACCAATCAGACAGACAATGGGAAAAATGAGGCGGAGTTGTTTCATGAATTTAGGTTCGCGTGTACTTCAGAGTTAATACGACTTTTCCATCCACATCTTTCGTAATATCAACCGCGTGAAGCACGCCGTCTTCTCTGATCTGTGCTGACGTCTCGCATGTTTTACCGTCGTCAAACGTCGCTTTGAGCTGATACTGATTTTCAGCCTTGAGCGTTAATTCGAACCAAATCTTTTCACCTGAATGAAGCTCAGTTGAAGAACGAAAAGTACCTTTTTCATCTCTTATCCAGATCAAGGTATCTTTCGCAAGATGCTCTTCTGGCATATATGTATACTCAAAATTCTCGGTAAACTTCTTACCGTCCGCAGAAGTTTCACCAAACGTCTTACCGGTAAAAGTCCCCACGATTTTCCCATCTGCTGAAAATGTCTCCCCCTTCACCTTGCGCTCCACTGAAATGAACTTGAAATACCAATTGTCGAAATCTCCCGCAAACGCAGGTGAGGACAAACCGAACAACAAAATCATCAAACTTACTTTCATCTCAATCGGAAATAATGACCTAGACGCCCTACCCATAAGCGAGCAAAAAATCGACATTTCTTCCGCTGCTTACGGATCACTGCCCTGTCCGCTGAAGTATTAGCGATGGGGGATCACTCGGCACTTCCCCATTTGACTTCGCTTCGCTCCGTCCAAACCATTAGGCTTTGCATTCTTCAACGATTCGCTAAAGCTCATTCTGTATTGACTACGTTACACTTCGTCCAAGCGATCACGCCTTGCATTTTATAAAGATTCGCTAAAGCTCATTCGGCTTTCAGCATTTCAGCTCCCATTCCACCGTATGCCCGAGAACTTTTACCAACAAACCACCGGAGCTCCCACGTCTCCCTTCGATGTCTCGCTGCGTCCTCCTGTGTTTTCGGAATTCATCGGTCAGGAAAAAGTCAAAGAGCGTATTCTACTGATGTTGGAAGCCGCGAAACGACGTGGTGATGTTCTCGATCACGTCCTACTCTCCGGCCCTCCCGGTCTGGGAAAAACCACTCTCGCCAACCTCATCGCAAAGGCTGCCGGAACCCAGATGCACACCACCTCTGGTCCACAAATCGAAAAAGCCGGCGACCTCGCAGGCATCCTCACCAACATCCAAAAAGGCGACATCCTGTTCATCGATGAAATCCATCGCCTCCACCCCGCGATCGAAGAATACCTTTACCCCGCGATGGAAGACTACCGACTCGATATCATTATAGACTCCGGCCCTTCCGCCCGCTCCATCCAGATCAATCTCCCCCGCTTCACCCTCGTCGGTGCCACCACCCGCTCCGGTATGCTCACCGCACCACTGCGCTCTCGCTTCGGTTTGATTAACCGACTCGATTACTATAACCGCGAAGAACTCGCCGACATCATTGAGCGCTCCGCCGGTTTACTCGAAACGGAAATTCACCGACCCGGCGCTCTCGAAATCGCCTCCCGTTCCCGTGGCACCCCCCGCGTCGCCAACGCCCTCCTACGTTGGGTTCGCGATTTCGCCCAAGTTCGCGGCAACGGCATCATCGATCAGGAAAACGCGGCCGCCGCACTCGCCATGATCGAAATCGATTCCGATGGCCTCGATGAAATGGATAAGCGCCTGCTCGAAGCCATGATCTACAAATTCGGCGGCGGACCAGTCGGGCTCAATTCCCTCGCCGTCGCCGTTGGCGAAGACGCCGCCACCCTCGAGGAAGTCCACGAACCTTTCCTCATCATGCAGGGCTTCATCCAGCGCACCCCGCGCGGTCGCACCGCCATGCCCGCCGCCTACAAAAAGATTGGAGCACCCATTCCTCCACCCTTGAAAGCCGAGGATACCCAGACCAAACTCTTCTAAAGGGAGCGCGGGCATCCTGCCCGCATCCAAAAAAATCCTGCCCGCATCTAAAAATTCTACCCGCATCCATGGAAACACCTCTCCAACAAGTCATCACCCGCTGCCGCGCCCTCGGCCTGCGTCGCACCAAAGCGCTTGAGGAACTCCTTTTAACACTTATCGAAAATCCACGCCCGATGACCCTCGCCGAGCTCGCTAGCTCGGAACGCCTTGCCGGCCTCTGCGACAAAGCCACCGTCTATCGCCTACTCCAGCGCCTTACTGAACACGGCATCATCCGCCGCCTCGGTCTACACGAGCGCGCCGCCTACTTCACCCTACTACAACCCGGAAAACACAGCGATTACCTCATCTGCACCGGCTGCGGAAAAATCGAAGCTATCCAAGCTCCCTGTCCTGTTCATAAACTCGAAAATGAAATTCGCGAAAAAACCGGCTACCAAGGCCTGTATCATGAACTCGAATTCTTCGGCACCTGCCCACGCTGCGCTTAAATTTCCAATTAACAATCAAGAACTAAGAACCACGAACCAATAACTTTTTTTAAAAACATGAAACCAATCCTACTCCTCGCCGTACTAATAACCGCCGCCAGCGCTCACGAATTTGAACACCAAAAAGACTGGCTAAAAACTCCGGAAGGCCTCGCCCACGTCGGCGATTCTCATGGTGAAATCGATGTCGATTCCAAAGGCAACTTCTATGTCTCCATCGTCGGCGGCGAGAAAAGCGGCATCCAAGTTTACTCCCCAGAAGGCAAATACCTCCGCAACCTTCCCAACGCCCGCAACAACCACCACGGTTTCACCATGGTCCAAGAAGACGGCAAAGACATCATCTACGCCGCTTGCTTGAGTGATGGAAAATCCGCCTTCCTCAAACTTTCCACCGAAGGCGAAATCCTATTGGAAATCCCTATGACCGCCATTCCGGAATCGGTAGGAACCAAATTCGCACTCACCCACGCCGACCGCGCTCCCAATGGCGACATCTGGCTCATTGATGGCTACGCCTCCGACCGCATCCTCATCTTCGATAAAACCGGAGCATTCAAATCCACCACCGCAGGCAAAGCCGAACCATGGAAATTCAGCACTGCTCATAAATTCGCCTTCGACTACCGCTTCGACCCAGCCCGCGTGTTGGTCTGCGACCGCGCCAACAATCGCCTCATCCACCTCAAACTCGATGGCACAGTCATCGGCGTATTCGCTGAAAACCTCCCACATCCTTGCACCGTCGATTTCCACGGCGATCTAGTCGCCGTCGCTCAACTCGGCAGCGGCGTCAGCATCCTCGATAAAGAAGGTAAAGTCGTCAAAGTCCTCGGCCCCAACGACAACCCGAAAGAATTCAACACCAACAACGTCAAACCCGAAGCATGGCGCGAAGGTATCACCACCTCCCCTCACGGCGTCACCTTCGATAAAGACGGCAACGTCGTCACCACCGAGTGGAACAAATGGGGCCGCATCCTGCGTTGGGATGTTAAAAAATAAGCAGAAGAAGTCTCTTCTTCTCTTCTTCTCTTCATTCAAAAATCAACAATCGTCATTCATCAATCGTCAATCAATTCTGTAATAGGCACGCTTTGCCTTTTCGGTCTGATTGACGATTGTTGATTTGTTAGAAATCAGCGCCTTCGACTGAATATCTCCCTAATAAAAAAGCCACCGGATTACTCCAGTGGCTTTTTTAAAATATTGTTAGAATCAAAGATTAAGCAAGAGTGCCTTCTTTTTTGTGATCTTCATCGTGCTTTTTGCATTTGTCGCATTTCACACCATCTTTGCAGTCTTTGCATTTTTCGCACTTACCGCACTTAGCGAGAGTTTCTTCTTTGGCTTCTTTATCGCACTTCTTATCGCACTTCTTGCCTTCAGCTTCGGCGATCATCGTACCTTCTTTTTTAGCTTCACCTGCTTTTTTGCATTTTTCGCATTTTTCATCTTTGCATTTTTCGCACTTGCCGCAGTGAGCGATGGTTTCTTCTTTGGCTTTATCGCACTTCTTATCGCACTTCTTGCCTTCGCCTTCAGCGAACGCGAGAGGAGAGATGAACAGAGCTGCACAGAACGTGGTTAACAGTAATTTCATAGTCGTTTTTTGTAGTTTGGTTATTTATCTGATCAGGATCCCAACAGGGGGATTCACTAACTAGATACACTCTGGCGATTTTTATTCAAAATAATTTTCTCAGCCTATCAAGGCGAGGAATTCCTGGTTCCCATCCATCCCCGCAATACTGGCCGGAATGACGCCCTTCCAGGTCTTGCCGTGTTCCTCAGTCACAAATTTGCGAATTTTCTCCACCGCCCGCTCCCGCAGCTCTTCATCCCTGACGATTCCGCCCTTCCCGATGTCTTCTCTAGCGAGCTCAAACTGCGGCTTGATCAGGCAAACCACTTCACCCCCCTCTTCCAACACCCCGAACACCGCCGGTAGGACTTTGGTCAGGGAAATAAACGATAAATCCATCACCGCGAGCCGGACTTTCTCGCCTATATCTTTCGGCTCCATGTGCCGCGCATTGAATTTTTCCTTGGAAATCACCCTCGGATCGTTCCGCAATTTCCACACTAACTGATTCGTCCCCACGTCCACCGCATGAACTTTCACCGCTCCACGCTGCAACAAACAATCGGTAAATCCACCCGTGGACGCCCCAACATCGATACAAATCCATCCCGTCACATCGATCCCAAACGCCTCCAGCGCGCCCTCCAGTTTCAATCCGCCCCGCCCCACAAACTTAGGCTTCTCCTTGATTTCCACTACCGCGTCCTCGCCAAACTTCTCCGCCGGCTTGTCGACCATCCGCCCATCCACTTTCACTTCACCCGCCAAAACCAGACGTTTCGCCTGCTCCCGGGAATCACACATCCCACGATTAAACATCAAAGCATCCAGTCGGTCTTTCCTCACAAGGGAAGCTTCAAGTTTCAAGTTTCAAATTTCAATCTCCAATCTCCAATCTCCAATCTCCAATCTCTAAACTCTAAACTCTAAACTTCAAAGTTTACAGCTCCGTTTCTTCTTCTCCCCTTGCCTGCCATAATCCCAGCGAATTGGAATCAGCCAAATGAAGACGATCACGGATTGAAAAATGCAAAAAACCAACAACACCCAGAGAAACTGTCTTCATTGAAGTTTAGAGTTTAAAACTTAAAGTTTCCCCCTCCTCTCCTCCTTAATCTCCTCTCTCCCTGTTTTGAAAATGCCCAAACCTCTTAATGAGTCCGCATTACTAAACGCCCGCTTAAAACTCTTCTTCTACCCACCCCCAGAAAATCGAAGTTTAGGGTTTAAAACTTAAAGTTTCCCGCCATCCTCCCAATTCGTGAAAGTCATCGCCATCGCAAACCAAAAGGGAGGAGTCGGGAAAACCACCACCGCCATGAACCTCTCGCACGCCCTCGCTTTGCGCGGCCAACGAGTCCTGCTCATGGATCTCGACTCACAGGCGAACTGCACTTCCGGCCTCGGAATCGAAGCTCCACTGATGTCTTCCATCTATCCCGTACTCCTTGGCGAAGCGGATATCCGGGATAAATTCATCGATTCCGGTCGAGAGAACCTCACCTTCCTCCCCTCCGAAATGGATCTCGCCGGCATCGAAATCGAGCTTGCCCGCTCCGATGACCACCTCACCCGCCTACGTGGCATTCTTCAAGGCCTCAAACCAAACGATCTTTTCGAATACTGCATCCTCGACACCCCACCTTCCCTCGGCGTACTCATGACCGCTGCGCTCGCCGCTGCCGATGAAGTTCTCATCCCACTCCAATGCGAATGGTTCGGCCTCGAAGGTCTAGCTAAAATCGTCGGTATCCTCGATGAAATTCGTAACTCTGGTGCCAATACCGGCCTAACCCTCGAAGGCATCGTCATGACGATGTATGACAGCCGCACCCTGCTGTGCCGTCAGGTGGTTGAAGAGGTTGCCAAATATTTCCCCGAGGAAATTTATCAACAAGTCATCCCTAGAACCATCCGCATCGGTGAGGCTCCTTCACACGGAAAAACCATTTTCGAACACGACCCCTCAGGTGTCGGTGCCATTTCCTACGGCAAACTCGCCGACGAATTCCTCATCCGCCACGCCCGCGTCGGTCCTCTGCTTGCTGCGAAGTAAAAATACGCATAATCCGAATTTAGTTTAAGCACTCAAGGTGCTGGACTTATCTCTGGCTCAGGTTCTAACTCCAAAGGGAAAACGGGTTTGTTAAGTTTTTCAGAAGAGAGTCGAAGCCAGCCGATGGGCTTATTTTTTGCGACAATGGCAAAAAGTCCGTCTTTCTTTTCGAGACAATAGATCTGACGAGGCTTACCTGCGATGTTCTGTTGCACGACTTCGATTTCGTTTTCCCGGACTGCGGAAATGACCGAGACGTGACCATAGGGAGCGAAGTCAAAGACGAGAAGGTCATCGGGCTGCGGGCTAGTGGCTCCGCCATTTTTGAACTGAAACATGCCACGATCTTTATTTAACTTTCCGTGAAGGACGGTCGGATCGTAGTAGCCTATGGCATGACCCCATGCACTGGGCATCTGGTGGTTGAAGGCATCGTGATAGAATCGTTTCACAAACTCAACACACTGCCACTTTTGGCCGTAATAGTATCCATTTGCGGAGTAGTGCTTCCCGTAACTCAGGGTGTAGTTATCACCATTTGAGTAAACTGGAATGGTGCGGTAAGTTATGACGATATCTCCGACTTTCGATGACTCTACAGGTGGAGTATCTACTTTTTCATCGGTGATGATGTCTGCGCCTTTAATAGACTCTTCTCCATTATCTTCAACGATGACGTCTCCGGTTTTAGGAAGCTCTTCTACTTTATCTTCACCCAAGATGTAGGGAATAGCGAACCAGAAACAGATCAAAAATGGAGCTGATTTGAGAAAAAAAAGGAAAAGCTTCATAGGATAAGGTAAGAGAGTATGGATATACGAACATCATATTTTGCGAAGCGATTAGGAAGGATGAATTTCATGAAGTGAAACCTACTCCGCCAACGCCTCAAACACATCCGCCTGCCCATTAATCGGATCCGGTGAAAGCTTGAACCAGTTGCTCTGTTCAATCTTTTCCTTATCATAAGGCGGAGTGAAAATATCTACCAACTGAGTCACTTTGTGCGCTTTCAAAGTATGGATGTTCCTTGCCTTTGCGGTAAGCGTGGAAATATCGTTTTTCTTCATAACCGTTGTGCCCACGCGTTTGAGCAGTTGATGCCCCTCGCTGACTTTCACGTCTACTAACTCGATAGGATCATAATTCGAGGTCTCGATTTCTCCCGAAGCACAGAGAATCATTCCCGTCATCCCTGGATGGTCGTGCGGACGTATGATTTCGCCTTCTTCAAACTGAACAAGACACAAAGAAAAATCGACCCGTCGTTCGAGGTAAGAAAAATCCACCTTTCCGTTCACAAGGCGGGTTTTGATCTGTGCAAGCGCTTCTAACAACGTCGGGTCTTCGAGATGCAACCGCCCAGCAAGTTTCGAGATTGTTTGCACATACGAATCCTGATTCCATGCATCCAAATGCTGCTTTCCCGCCTCTTTGCTAACTGATTCAAGAAAAGCCTCCCAATGCATTGCCCCATCCTCCGGAAGCCGACCCTCAGCCGCGTTCGCCCGAGTCGCCAACGCACAAAGCGAAGGTAGAGCCGTCAACACTCCGAGAAACGAAGGTAAACTCAAACTCAAAAACTCACGGCGATCGTATTCATCCATTTCGAAAAACATACTGAACTGCCTTTCCGTTTCTTTCCAAGACGGAAATCCACAAGATACAAACCGGACCGCGCGACTCCAGTCGCGCATTCCTATTTCGCTTAAAAACTGAATTCTAAGTCCCGTGAATTTCACATGGATTATGACTACATATAACGTCATCGTTAATCCCAAAAACAATAATAGAACCAAAGATGAACAGGATAAACGCAGATAATAAAAGAGATACGCCGATTGATTCTCTGAAAATTAACGTTTATCCGTGTTCATCTGTGGTTCATTTTCATATTTAAGTTAATACACAACCCCATGCAAACACCCTCTCTCGCCATCATCGGTGGCTCCGGCCTTTATGAGATCGACTCTTTGGAAGTCGTCCGAACCCACGCCATTGAAACTCCCTTCGGATCGCCCTCTGATGAAATTGTCGAAGGCAAACTCGCTGGCCGAAGCGTGTTCTTCCTCCCCCGCCACAGTCGTGGTCATCGACTGCTCGCTAATGAAATCAACCACCGCGCGAACATCTGGGCACTACGTTCTTTAAATGTGCGCTGGATCGTTTCCGTAAACGCGGTCGGTTCGCTTCGTGAAAACATCAAACCCCGGGATATCGTCGTCCCGGATCAACTCGTCGATCGCACCGGGCGCTCACACGAATTTACATTTTTCGGAAACGGCATCGCAGCCCACGTTTCATTTGGTGATCCATATAGCGATCAAATGCGTAAACTTCTCATCGAAGCCGCCTCCAATCACACCGCCCGACTTCACAACAGCGGAACCTACGTTTCGATGAACGGCCCGGCTTTCTCGACACGTGCCGAATCTAACATGCACCGCGCGATGGGTTTCGATCTCATCGGCATGACCAACGCGCCGGAAGCTAGACTCTGCCGTGAGGCGGAAATTGCCTTCGCATCGCTCTGCATGGTCACGGATTATGATTGTTGGAAAACCGACGAAGCCGCGGTCGATGTCGCATCCGTAATCGCTAACCTCCATGCCAATTCCGCACTCGCGAAATCCATCATCGCCAGCATCGTCCCAAAAATTCCTACGGATGCAACCTGGCCAGAGCATCACTCTCTCGCCAACGCCATCCTCACCCCAAAAAACCTCTGGCCAGAGGAAACGTGCCAAGATCTAGCGCCCATTCTTGCTTCATATTAAAAGGGAGCGCGGGCGTCCCGCCCGCATCTTCATTCTCCAAAGCGGGCAGGATGCCCACGCTCCCCTGTGCCCATCTGCGGTTCCATTTTTGACATTAAACGCAAGATTTCCCCACAGAATTCAGTAAAAAATCTTTTCTGCGTGACCGCCGCGTCGCCCCCGCCTAGAACCGCTGCACAGCAATGGCAGGAAAGCTCACATACCAGCAAGCAGGAGTCGATACGCGGAAAGCCGCAGCACTCGTCGGTGACATCAAAACTCACGTTAAACGCACCCAACAAAAGCGGAAATTACTCGGCGCATTCGGTCTCTTCGCCGCTTGTTACGATCTTTCTGAATACAAACATCCGGTCATTGTCACCGGCTGTGATGGGGTCGGAACGAAACTTGAAGTTCTGTTAGAAAAAGATCTCCTCGAAATCGCCGGCAAAGACCTTGTCGCGATGTCAGTCAACGACATCCTCACCACCGGCGGCGATCCCCTACTCTTCCTCGACTACATCGGCATCGCCGCGCTCGATGAAGATAAGATCACCCGCGTCATCAGCGGCATGGCCGATTACCTCGAAGCTTGCAACTGCATACTCGCTGGCGGCGAAACCGCAGAAATGCCAGGCATCGTCCCAGTTGATGTTCTCGAACTCTCCGGCTTCTGCATCGGCTGCGCCGAAAAATCCGATCTCATCGATCCCACCACCCTCGCCATTGGCGATGTGCTGATCGGTTTCAAATCCAACAGCATCCACGCCAACGGTTGGTCGCTTGTCCGCCGCGCGCTCCGCGAAATGGCACCCGGAACGGTCACCGATGAAGAACTCACCGCATGGCTCCAGCCGACCCGCCTTTATGATGACGTCGTCAATGACCTCAAAAAATCCGGTGTGAAACCGAAAGCCATGTCGCACATCACCGGCGGAGGCCTTCCAGAAAACCTCGAGCGCCTCTTCGTCGGCATGGGCGCAGATCTCGAAATCCCGCAATGGGATCTTCCGGGAATCGAAAAACTTCTCGCTCAAGTCGATGCAGAAGATCGCTTCCATACCTTCAACATGGGAATCGGCTGGGTCGCCATCGTCAGCGAAGACAAAGTCGAACAAGCCCTCAAAGCCGGTCCTGGAGGAACTATTCTGGGGAAAATGGTTGCACAAGAAGGAGTGAGAGTGAAAGTAAAGCCGTGAGCCGAAACCTACTCAGTTTTTCAGCACATAACACCAACGCATGAGTGATTTTCTGACGCATGAATGTGGGATCGCAGCAGTGCGATTGCGGAAACCCTTGGCCTATTACTACGATCGCTACGGCACTTGCTTGTGGGGAGTGAACAAGCTTTTCCTTCTCATGGAAAAGCAACACAACCGAGGTCAAGACGGCACTGGCATCGGCTGTGTCAAACTCAACGTGCCCATGGGCAAACCCTACGTGCATCGTCGCCGTGGGATTGAATCCGATGCGCTCGCCCAAATTTTCCGCAAGGAAGTGAAGGCGTTTTACAAAATGGATCGCAAGGGAACACTCGATAAGAGCAATCCAGATAGTGTGAAGACACATTTTGATTTCGGTGGGGAAATTTTGATGGGCCACCTTCGTTACGGAACCAGTGGAGAATTCGACGAAGGCTCCTGCCATCCCTACCTCCGCCGCAGCAACTGGCCCACCCGCACACTCATGGTCATGGGCAATTTCAACATGACCAATGCGATGGAGCTGAACAAAACGCTCATCGAACGCGGTCAGCATCCAGTTTTCGGAACTGACACCCAAACGGTTCTCGAAGAAATCGGCTACCACCTCGACGAGGCGCACACCAATCTCTATCACAAACTCCGTGATCAAGGCATGCCCGGCGCGGAAATCCCAGAACACATTTCCGCCGCCCTCGATGTCCCCAGCCTCATCGCTCAATCCGCCGAACCATGGGACGGCGGCTACGCGATCTGCGGTGCCATCGGCAACGGCGACATGTTCGTAATGCGCGACCCTCGCGGCATCCGCCCCTGCCACATGCTCATCACCGATGAAGTCATCGCCTTCGCCTCCGAGCGAGTGCCTTTGATGACCGTGTTCGAAGCCGAGGCCGATCAGGTCAAGGCTCTCGACCCCGGTTCGGTCATCACCATCAAAGCCGATGGTTCAATTTCCGACGTCCAATTTCACACGCCACAAAAATTCACCCCTTGCTCCTTCGAGAAAATTTATTTCTCACGCGGCAACGACCCACAAATCTACCGCGAGCGCAAAGCCATGGGCTCAGCATTGGTCGATCAAGTCATCCAATCCATCGGTGATACCTTTGATAAAACCGTTTTCTCCTTCATCCCCAACACCGCAGAAACTGCCTACCACGGCATGATGGACGGCCTGCGCCTCTATCGTCGCCAACAAGTCCGCATGGAAATTCTCGAGTCGGTGGATAACGGCACCCTCACTCCAGAGAAAGTCGACGAACTCATCCTGCGCAACTGGCCGCGTGGCGAAAAAATCGCCCACAAGGACATCAAGATGCGGACCTTCATTTCCCAGGAAAAAGGCCGCGATCAACTCGTCTCCCACGTTTACGACATCACCTACGGAGCTGTGAAACGCGGCGACAATCTCGTGGTCATCGATGACTCCATCGTCCGCGGCACGACCCTGAAAAAATCCATTCTCAAAATTCTTGCCCGCACCCATCCGTCCAAGATTGTAATCTGCTCAACAGCTCCACAGATCCGTTATCCGGATTGCTACGGCATCGACATGTCGGAACTCGGCAAGTTCATCGCCTTCAACGCCGCCGTCGCCCTGCACCGCCGGGCGGGTCGCCAGCACCTGTTAGATGACATTTACGAGCAATGCAAAGAAGAGCTCAAAAAAGCTCCAGCCGATAGACTCAACCGCGTCCAAGGCGTTTACGAAGCATTTACCGCCGAGGAAATCTCCGAGGAAGTCAGCCGCATGGTTTATCCTGAAGACATCGATTGGCACGGCGAAGTCGAAGTCATCTATCAGACCATCGAAAACCTCCACGCCTCCATCAAAGGCCCATGCGGCGATTGGTACTTCACCGGTAACTACCCCACCCCCGGTGGCTACTCCATGGTCAACCAAGCCTACGTCCGCTGGTTCGAAGGCGTCGGCGGCAGAAGCTACGATCTGCTTTAATTAACTCTGCATGGGCTCCTCTGGGGCTATCAACTGATTGACGATTGATGATTGACGAATGTTGATTTTTGATTTGAAGAGATGCTCCGCGCCGCAGGCTCTGGACTGCTGCAATTCTTTGCAGCTCTCACGCATAGCTTCTATACACGCAGCACCCCATCAACGCCCCTCAGAAAGGACCTGCGATTTTCAACCGCGACTAAAGCAGCCTTTCATCATACATCGATTGATCATAGCAAACCCAAAAGGTAGGGTCGTCTCGCCGAGACGACCGATCTCCTCATACAGATAAGAAAACGAATCATCTTGCCGATCCTCATTGTGTTGATTAAAAAATCATCCAATGATCGGACAACCCAAAGCTACGCTCTTTCGAGTTGTATTTGCAGGCATTATACAGCGTGTGGCATTTGCAGGACAAATACCGCACGCGATTCAATAACACTGTTGGGCAAGAAAATCATGAGCGATCATAACGCCAGATGGAAAGAGAACGGTAAGAAGATAATTCTTAACGCTCAATATTGGATCTGGATCTGGGTCGCTCTATTCGCAGCTCTGTATCTGAATGATCCAGCTCCTCACGCATTCTTGGCTGTTTCGATCCCCTTAGGGTTACTTTGGCTCGTCCTGCTCACGCTGACTTGGAGATACAACAGCTTCATACTTCTCCTAATCACAGCAGTCGTTTGTCGAAGTTCGCTAAGTATTGCTTACCCGTTTTTCAAACTGGAGAACCAAGTCCAAGAAATACAGGGGCTGGCGTTAGGGTTCGCTACTGTGGGCGCTTTGATGATTTTCACCAGAGCGTGCGTTTGTAGCGTCCCCCGCAATAACTGGACAGGAAATATCAGCTTCCTGAATTACGGGGAACTGCGTAAAAAACATCAAACTCACAGCGGGCGTGCTCAAGCTGACGACAGCTTGTCCGGGTCTGGGGCGGAGAGCCCCAGGTTGTGCCTTAGCCAGAAGGGAGGTCTCCAATGAATGACGAATCAGACGAAATTAAACGTTGGACTGCGCGACGCAAAGCGAGCGTGGTAATGGATATCATCAAGGGCAAAACCACAGCTGCTGAGCTTGCTCGAACTCACGACCTCACCGTTGGCGAGGTTGAACAATGGATCGAAGATTTTGTGTCTATGGGCACTGAAGCTTTGCGTTCTCACCCACGAGATGCCGAAGCACTGCACAAGTCCAAAGAGAAAGATCTACTCGCCAAGATCGGTGATCTAACCATGCAAATAGAAGTCTACAAGATCGCTTGCGAAGTTCAGGGAAAGCCATTGCCCGACGTGAGGTCATGAACAAGATTCAATCCATCTTGCTCGCGTCGGGAAAACAGTTATCCGTGACCAAACTTTCGGAGTGGTTGGGACTTGCTAGATCAAGTGCCTATTATCAACCGCGCCAGAGACGGCAACGCCCGATTGACGAAGCCATGGCCGCTCGCATCAAGCTCATTCACCAAAGTGAGCCCGCCTGCGGCGTGCGTGGCACATGGAGTCGTTTACGCTTCGAACACCATATCCAAGTCAACCGTAAGAAGGTGCATCGAATCATGAAGCTCAAGAATTGGACTTTGCCTAAACGGCGTTCAGGCCATCGCCCGCGTGTCAAAGCTTCTAGTTCGATCACCGCACAACCTAACCAACGTTGGGCGACTGATTTGGCTTTGATTAACTGTGGTAGAAACGGTTGGTGCGTCTTCGTGCCGGTCATCGACTGCTGCACGCGTGAAGTGCTTGGTCACGCGCTAGAACTCACCGGTCGCGCCAAAACGGCGGAGAGAGCACTTGAAGAAGCTCTACTCAGTCGATTCGGCGCTCTGCGCAGCGCTCCAAAAGACATGCTGCTTCGCCATGACAACGGCTTGGTATTTGGCTCACGCCAATACCGCGCCGTAGTCAATGACTACGGACTCAAACAAGAATACATCACTCCATATACCCCTCAACAAAATGGACTTTGCGAACGCTTCATCAAAACGTTCAAAGAAGAGTTCGCTTGGTGCAATCGCTTCGAATCCATCGAACACGCCAGACTAAAACTACGTGCTTGGATCCACCGCTACAACCACCACCGTCCTCACCAATCGCTCAAATACAAATCTCCTAATCAATACAACCAACTCATATGCAATCAAGCAGCCTAAATAACATTATCGGCTGTCCAAATTACGAGGGGGCACTACACGTTTTGAGATTTGGCAATCTCGACGAATTCAAAAAAGCCCAACAAGGCGGAGATGGCGATGTCGAGGAAGCCGTCTGATCATTTTGGAAGTTGACCCCGGCGCTGTCATTACTTAGACGTTCTCACCTTACTCCTCAGACATAGCAGCCATTAGAGAATTCCAAGGTTCAAGATGTTCGACTGCGACGTGCACGGGGCCATCGGATGAACACGGGGTGATGATTGCAATAAATTTCAAATCCTTATTGCCACGATTGAATGTGGCATGAACTGCGCTTTTAGGAATGTAGGCAGAGGATCCCGGACCGATGATCTGTTTCTCTTGCTCAATCCATTGCTCAGCTTCGCCTTCAATGATGTAGATAACTTCTTCTTTGTTAGGATGAGTGTGAAAAGGATGACCGCCTCCGGGTTTGATCGTGGCGTGAACGACGATCAAATCTTCGGTTGGAGTCATGCCAGGCTTTGAGTGCCAAATGTGCTCGCGACCATCGATGGTTTCATGAGGAAAGGTTTCTGGTGTGATGAACATAGCGCTAGATTGTTACATGATATTCAAAAATAGGAATCGAACCACGGATAAACACAGATAAACACGGATTTTAAAAAAGTATTAAAAACAAAGTTATCACGCACTTAGTTTAAAAATTAAGCATTTTAATATCTCTGAGTATCCGTGTTCATTCGTGTCCATCCGTGGTTCTCTTTCTTCTACTAATTATCTTTTTGAAACCCACTTCACAGCGTTGCGGAGAATGGTTTTGTAGGCTTCATGAGCGTGGGATTTATCGTCGTGGCCGTGGGTGTATGCAACGATGCGAGTCTTCGGGTCTTCTACAATCCAAAGAGCGGGATATGGATCAGGTTTTTTACCGTCGGGCTTGTTTTCGATGAGAGTAGTGTGGCCGTCTTTTTCAAAAAAGACGGAGTGGTAGGATTCGTCGGCGATGGTGAAACTTTCTGGCACATCCTTGAGAATAGGGTGTTTGACTGAACGGATAGAATCCGCCACCACGTCACCTTTGCCGTGGCTTTTCGTTTCTCCGGCAACAAAGCGTTTGTTGTAGCCCTCCCAAGGATGCGACCACGTTGCTGCGTGCAATAGAACGATCCCCTTGCCCGCGTCAGCAAATGCGTGAAGTGCTTTCTGAAATTCAGGAGTCCCCCACTGAGCATG
>CAMCYT010000029.1 GCA_945885485.1 Prosthecobacter debontii | reverse complement strand
TCCTTTCACTGATGGCGCGACGCGTGTGATGCTTTGTGGTTCAGGCGAACTGGGTAAGGAGGTAGTGATCGAGTTGCAACGCTACGGGATCGAGGTCATCGCGGTGGACAGTTATGCAAACGCTCCCGCGATGCAGGTAGCGGATCGGTCGCATGTCGTTTCGATGTTAGATGGCGCTGCGTTGCGGGCGGTGATTGAGATAGAACGACCGCATTTCATTGTTCCGGAGGTAGAGGCAATCGCGACGGATACGCTTGCGGAAATTGAAAAAGAAGGACTCGCCATCGTCATCCCCACGGCACGTGCGACGCAACTCACGATGAACCGCGAAGGCATCCGACGTCTTGCGGCCGAGGAGCTGGGTTTGAAAACTTCGCCCTATCGGTTCGCAGCGAGCGAAGAGGAATTTCATGCTGCGGTCGCGGAGATCGGGCTGCCCTGTGTGGTGAAACCCATCATGAGTTCTTCGGGAAAAGGCCAGAGCACGGTGAAACGTGCCGAAGATATTCAGCCGGCGTGGGATTACGCACAAAAAGGCGGACGCGCAGGAAAAGGCAAAGTCATCGTTGAGGGCTTTGTGGATTTCGATTACGAGATTACGCAACTCACCGTGCGTCATACGGGTGGGACTTCATTTTGTGAGCCCATTGGACACATTCAGATCGATGGTGATTACCGCGAGAGCTGGCAGCCTCAGGCAATGAGTGAGCTCGCTCGTGAGCGTGCGATGGCTTGTGCCCGCGCGATCACTGATGCTCTTGGGGGGCGCGGCATTTTCGGAGTGGAGCTGTTTGTGAAAGGCGATGAGATTATTTTTTCCGAAGTCTCGCCGCGCCCACACGACACCGGCATGGTGACGATGATTTCACAGGATCTCTCGCAATTCGCTTTGCACGCGCGTGCCATTCTCGGTTTGCCCATTCCGGAAATTCATCTGTATGGACCGTCGGCTTCGGCGGTTTTGCTTGTTGAAGGCGAGTCCCAATCCATCACCTACGCCAATTTGGAAAACGCCCTCGCTGAACCCGACACGCAGATCCGCCTCTTCGGAAAGCCCAACGTCTCCGGCAAACGCCGCATGGGTGTCGCTCTGGCGCGAGGTGCGGATGTTGAAAAGGCGAGGGAAAAAGCTCGGAAGGCGAGTGCGGAGATTCGGGTGGGCTTGTGATTGAACGTAATCGTGAATTCGCGGTCAAAAAATAACGAACGATTTGGAGTCGCGTGATGGGCGATTGCAGTTTTCACTTAGCGGCAAGTGATGAGTTTTGGAACTTTAGTGAAAGCAGTGGTCTCAGGTGCGAGGCTGAAAACCTTGGCAGCTGGGCTGGTTCCAGTTTGGTTGGGTGGGGTGTTGGCGTGGAAGTTAACGGGAAATTTTGATGCATGGTTGTGGTGCTTTACCTTACTTGGTGCACTTTGCATTCAGATCGCCACGAATTTTTTCAACGATGCGGTGGATGGGAAAAAGGGAGCGGATGGGGAAAATCGGACTGGTCCGCGTCGTTTGACTGGCACGGGTGAAATGTCCTTTGGTCAAGTGATGGGCTTGGGTGTAATTTTTCTAACAGGAGCAGTGATATTCGGCACATTTTTATGCATGGCACGTGGCTGGCCTATGGTTCTGATCGGGATACCATCGCTGTTTCTAGCTTACGGCTACACCGGCGGGCCGTTTCCTCTAGCATATCGAGGCTTGGGAGAAATTTTCGTGATCCTATTTTTTGGCTTCATCGCGGTGATGGGAACTGTATTTATCCAAACTGGAACCTGGCCAAACGAGGCGATCCTCTTGGGCGCGCAAGTCGGGTTACTATCCGCCGTGCTGATCTCGGTGAACAATTTCCGTGATCGCGAACAGGATGCAGCGGTTGGCAAAAAAACCTTGGCGGTGCGTTTCGGGCCAAAATTTGCGGCAGCCATCATTTGGTTGGAAATCAAAGTCGCTGCGTTTTTAGGGATTGTGTGGTTGGTGAAAGGTTATCCCTTGTTTGGTTTGGCGAGTCTGCCGGTTTTTGTGATCGGTATGCGGATTATCTGGGGAGTGCTGACCATGCCGCCGGGTAAAGGATACAATAGATTACTCGCTCTTGGTGCGATTGAGCTGATTCTTTTTGCGGCGGTGTTTCATGGGGTCGTAGGCTTTTTTTGAATTGGATTCACAGGATACGAGGATGGCGCGAATATTTTGGCAGGATCGACTCACCGTATGCCATAGGGTGCTTTGGTAAGTTATATAGGTTCATTCAGATGTTAATACGCTTAAATCTGCTTGATTGCCAGATTTAGGAAGATGTGCTCATATGTCAGATATGAAATTTCTCTATATATGTTTGTTACTCAGTCTCTGTCCGGCTTTTGGACAAACCAGTGTTGGCGAGGTTTTGGCGAAAGGATTGAAGACGTCGATTGCTGAAAAATCTCCTATTTCAGAAGAAGATAAAAAAACGCTGATGACTGCTACTGCAGCTCTACTGACTAAACATGTCACTTTCCGAGCGGATGGAACGGCATCCACGTATTTTACTTTTGGTGAAAAAAAATCAGTGGAATGGAAAAATTTTGTTGTTAACAGCGTTGTTAAAAATTCACTCAGCGAGGCAGACAAATTGAATGGCGTCACCAAAAGATACGCAGTTGGTTTTGGATGTGATGCGCATCGGATATGGGATGTCAAGACGACCCGTTGGGGCGAATGGCAGGCACAAAATTTCACAGATTTCCCTTTAGGATTGGCGTTTCAGCTTAAAAAAGGCGGTTGGATAGCTGATTCACCTGTGCTATTAAAATATTTTGCACCCGGTACGGGGACTAATATTTCAGACAGTACAGTCAAGCCCGCGGGTAAAGCGACCGATCTGCCGCCAGGTATGCAGAAATCGAAGTAAATAACTTCGTGGATCTGGATGGGGTTTTTGAATGGCGGTCACGCCAAAGGACGGATTAGTTATTACTTATGAATTTTGTGTTTCGAGTGGCATACGCGACGGTGATTGGAGAATCGCTGTGGCTGGAATTCACGATGCATCAAGGCGCAAAAGTGATTCGTCAAACGTTACCTATGAAGTGGGCGGATGCGAAACATTGGGAAGTGAGGTTGGAGGCGGGAAAGTTAGATAGTTTGGAATATCGCTATGTGTTGAAACGGGAGGATGGGTTGGAGTTGGTGGAGTTTGGCGAATTTAGGGAATGGCATAATGCGGTCGTTACAAATCACGTGCTTTTTCTGGATGATTGGAAATCAGCTGGAAGTGAGGACAGGGTTTATGGAACGAAAGTTTTTGAGATCGCTGACGGTCAGAAAAGAGAGCTTCGTCATATCTCGAGCACAGGAAATCATCAGTTCCATTTACACATGGTGCGGTTATCAGATGGAACGGTGCCGTGTTTGATCGGTGGGTGCGTTACTCTGGGAAATTGGAATTATTCAAAAGCGTTGCCCATGGTCGAGGTGGCGAGAAATCATTGGCAGGTGAATGTCGATTTGCCTATGAATGCGCGCATTGAATACAAATACGGGATATATAGTAATTCGGAGGAGAAAGCGATTCGATTAGAAGAAGGCGCAGAAAACCGATGGATTGAAGAGCGTTCGGGTTCTTATTTTGTGAAGGTTTCCGATGAATGTTTCCGGCGTAGTGCAGATCAGCGATTCCGTGCGGCAGGTGTGGTGATTCCGGTTTTTTCCCTGAGAAGTGAGGGGGGGTGCGGTGTTGGAGAATTTTCCGATTTGAAAGCGATGGGGGATTGGGCTGCGAGCTGTGGAATGAAGATGCTTCAGATTTTGCCTATTAATGACACGACTTCTTCGCGGACATGGACGGATAGTTATCCGTATTCGTCAATCAGTGTTTACGCGTTGCATCCGATTTATCTACGATTGGATGAAATGACGGTTCCGCTCACGAATGAGGCGGATTTCCGGAAGGTGCGCACGGTATTGAATCGGACGAAGCAGCTCGATTACGAAGCAGTGATGGACTTGAAATGGCGGATCACGCGCGAGGTGTTTGATGCGCATCAAAAAGCGATTCTCAGCGATGAGTTATTTCTGGATTTCCTAAAACGGAATCGAGATTGGGTTTTGGATTACGCGGTTTTCTCGGTGAAGCGCGATGAGTACGGCACAGCGGATTTTTCCAAATGGGGAGAGTGGAAAAATTGCGATACAAAGAAAATCGATACGCTCTCGGCGGATGCCAGCGTGTTGTATTTTGTCTGGCTGCAGTATGAGTTGGATAGACAACTTACCGCTGCGGTCGCGCATTTGCGCGCTAAAGGAGTTGCTCTGAAAGGGGATTTACCGATAGGGGTGGACAAGGAATCGGTTGATGCATGGGTTTCGCCTCAACTTTTCAACATGGATACCCAAACGGGCGCACCGCCGGATGCGTTTGCGGTTAAAGGCCAAAATTGGGGATTTCCGACGTATGATTGGGATGAGATGCGCAAGGACGGATACGCGTGGTGGCGTTCGCGGTTTGAAAAATTGAGTCGGTATTTCGATGCGTATCGAATCGATCACATCCTTGGATTTTTCCGCATCTGGCAAATTCCGTCCCAGCATGTTGATGGAATCATGGGTTGGTTTGAACCAGCGTTACCTGTGAAAATAGAGGAATTCGCTGAACGTGGGGTGGCGTTTGATTTCGATCGATTTTGTAAACCGTTTATCCTTGATTCTGATTTGTTAGAAATATTCGGTGAGCTTGCTCATGGGTTGAAGCAGGATTTTTTGGTGGATCACGGATTGGGTAGTTATGGCTTGAAAAGCGAATACTCGACCCAGCGAAGGATATTGGAGTTTTTTGAGAAACTCAAGCCAGGTGAATGGGCGAACCAAGTTTGGCTGCGGGATGCGTTGTTAGATTTAGTGGGAGAGGTTTTGTTTTTCGAGGTTCCGGGATCGCATAGAAAAGAGTTTCATCCACGAATGATGATGGCGGAAACGCGTTCGTTCAAAGCATTGGCTCCAGAGATTCAGGAAGTATTTAGGCAGATCCACGAAGATTATTTTTACCTGCGCCAAGAGCGATTCTGGGAAGTGAAAGCTTACGAGAAACTCCCAGTGATGCGCTCCGCCAGCGATATGCTTCTGTGCGGCGAGGATCTTGGGATGGTGCCGACTTGTGTGCCGGGTGTGATGAATCAACTCGGTATGCTTTCTCTCGAAATCCAACGCTGGCCAAAAATCTACGGCGCTGTGTTTTCTGATCCTTCCCTCGCGCCCTACATGAGTGTGATTTCGACCGGAACACACGATATGGAAACGCTCCGCCAATGGTGGAAGGATGATGAAAAAGTCCGTTCGAGATTTGCTTTTGAAATGTTAGGAATTGCTTCCCCTGAGTTAGAACTTTCTGGTGAAATGGCGCGCCGCATCATTCAGCAGCACCTCGCTTCCCCAGCGATGTGGGCGGTGTTTCCTCTTCAAGATTTGTTGGCGATGGATGAAACCTTGCGTAGTGAAGACATCGAAGGTGAACGGATAAACATCCCAGCGATCACACCATTTAACTGGAAATGGAGAATGGAGATGAATATCGAGGCGCTTGCGGGAGAAACAGGATTTCAAGAAGGAATTCGTGGAATGATTTCTGAGGGCGGCAGGTGAGAAATGGGCCGCGTGTCCCCAGACGCGCTTGTTTTGGAGTAGTTTAGAAAGCGCGTCTGGAGACGCGCGGTCCACTAGTAGGATCAAGCTAATCCAACAGCTCTCCGAATCCGGCCTAACACTTTTGCGGCTTCTTCCCTAGCACGGTTGGCGCCGTTGGTGAGGACTTGGTCGACGTAGCCGGGGTCTTTGATGATTTCTTCGCGGCGTTTTCTCATCTCTGAAAAATAATCCCAATAAGCATCGGCGAGGCGCTTTTTAAAATCGCCGTAACCGCAACCACCGCGTTGGTGATCGGAGATCATGCTTGCGAGATCGGCCTCGCTGGCGAAAAGTTGGTAGAGCGCAATGATGGTGGAGTTCTCGGTGGGTTTGGGATCTTCGACTGGCGTGGAGTCGGTGACGATTTTCATCACCAGTTTGCGCAGTTGTTTTTCCTCCCCGAAAATCGGTAGAGTGTTGTCGTAGCTCTTGCTCATCTTGCGTCCGTCGAGGCCGATGATGAGTTCGGTTTCCTCTTTGATAATCGCTTCCGGCATGACCGCTGTGCCTTCGCCGTAGGCTTCGTTGAGCTTGGTCGCGAGGCTGCGGGTGACTTCAAGGTGTTGTTTCTGATCTTTTCCGACTGGGACTTTTTGAGAATCGTAGAGCAAAATATCCGCCGCCATCAGGACGGGGTATGCGTATAGAGCGTGGTTTGGGGAAATGCCTTGGGAGACTTTGTCCTTGTAGGAATGGCATTTTGCAAGCAGCGGCATCGGGCAAACCGTGGAGAGGATCCACGCGAGTTCGTTGACTTCGGGGACGGCGCTTTGGCGGAAAAACACGGATTTTTCAGGATCCAGGCCGCAGGCGAGGAAATCGATGGCGACCTCGCGGATGTTTTCTTTTAATGCCACAGCGTCGTGCCTAGAGGTCATCGCGTGGTAATCCGCGATGAAATAGAAGCCCTCGCCTTGTTGCTGCAGTTCGACCGCAGGTTTCATCGCCCCGAAATAATTTCCCACATGCAGTTTCCCGCTTGCCTGCAGTCCTGTCAAAATTCTCATGGGCGGAACTTCGCCGCTCTTCGCGACTTTTTGAAGTTTAAAGTTTGAAGTTTCTCAGAAGTCCAACAAACATCTAGGCCATGCGCACTCTTGTTACCGGCGGTGCCGGATTCCTCGGCTCTCATCTCTGCGATCGTCTCATCAAAGACGGTCATGATGTCATCTGCATGGATAATTATTTTACCGGCAGGAAACGTAACGTGCTGCATTTGATTGGAAATCCGAATTTCGAATTGGTCCGCCACGACGTCACGGAACCTTTCATGTTTGAGGTTGATCAGATTTTCAACCTCGCGTGCCCCGCCTCGCCGCCGCACTACCAGCACAATCCGATCAAAACCACCAAGACCTCGGTTCTAGGCGCGATGCATTGCCTAGGTCTTGCAAAACGGATCGGCGCCCGCGTTTTCCAAGCATCCACCTCGGAAGTCTATGGCGATCCGGAAATCCATCCCCAAACGGAATCCTACAAAGGCTCGGTCAATCCTATAGGTATCCGCGCTTGTTACGATGAGGGAAAACGAGTCGCGGAGACTTTGTTTTTTGACTACCACCGCCAGCACGGGGTCGAAATCCGGGTTGCTCGGATTTTCAATACCTACGGTCCACGCATGTTGCCGGATGATGGTCGCGTGGTTTCCAACTTCGTCGTCCAAGCACTGCGCGGGGAAGATCTAACTATCTACGGCGATGGCTTGCAGACGCGTTCATTCTGTTATGCGGATGATTTGATCGAAGGTTTCATTCGTTTGATGAATCACGATCAGCTCACAGGGCCGGTGAATTTGGGGAATCCCGGTGAATTCACCATGTTGGAGCTTGCGGAGCAGATCTTGAAAAAGGTTGGTGGAAAATCCAAACTGACCTTTCATCCTTTGCCAGGAGACGATCCGAAACAGCGCTGCCCTGACATCACGCTCGCTAGTGAACAGCTCAGCTGGAAACCCAAGTTGAGCTTGGATGAGGGACTTGATCCGACCATCGAGTATTTCCGCAAGTTACTTTCCGAATGATCCTAGAGGCGTGCATGAAATGATAAAATCGCAAGTTTTCGTACGGGTTGCTTGACCCCGTGGCTCGGTGAGGGCTAAAAGCCGCGCGGTTTTGCCTGTCCTACATTATGAATATCCACGAATACCAAGCGAAGGAGCTGTTTGATCGTTTTCAAGTCCCCAGTCCGAAAGGAAAAGTGGCATCAAGTCCGGAGGAAGCTGCAGCTGCAGCCAAAGAATTTGCCGGTGCGAAATTAGTCATTAAAGCACAAGTCCATGCGGGCGGTCGTGGCAAAGGCCATTTCAAAAATGGTTTCAAAGGTGGCGTGCATTTGATCGATAGTCCGGAGCAAGCGGCCGAGTTCGCTAGCAAAATGATCAATGAAACCCTGGTCACTGTGCAGACGGGCGATGCTGGACGAGTGGTTCGTAAGGTTATGATCGCGGAAGCGGTCGACATCACTCACGAATATTACCTCGCTATTCTGATGGACCGCGCCACTTGTGCGCCAATCATCGTGGCTTCCACCGCAGGCGGCATGAGTATTGAAGACGTCGCACACGATACTCCAGAGAAAATTTTCCGTCAGGTGGTGCATCCGCTTCTCGGACTTCAGGCATACGAGATCCGTAAGATCACGGCAGAACTCGGTCTCACCGGCGATATTGCTAAGCAGTTCGCAAAGTTGCTCAAAAATCTCTACAAGCTTTTCATCGATTGCGATTGCTCGATGTTAGAAATCAACCCGCTCGTCACCACTCCCGATGGCCGCGTCCTTGCACTTGATGCGAAGTTCGGCTTCGACGATAACGCTCTTTACCGCCACCCAGATATTGTCGCGATGCGTGACAAGGAAGAAGAAGATCCACGTGAAGTGGCGGCTTCTGAATACGATCTCAACTACATCGGCCTCGATGGTAACATCGCTTGCTTGGTAAACGGTGCAGGTCTCGCGATGGCGACGATGGACATCATCAAACATTACGGGGGTGAACCAGCAAACTTCCTCGACGTAGGCGGCGGCGCTTCCAAAGAACAAGTCACCGCAGCGTTCAAAATCATCCTCGGTGACCCGAACGTCAAAGGCATCCTGATCAACATTTTCGGTGGTATCATGGACTGCAACGTCATCGCAGAAGGTGTGATCGCTGCAGCGAAAGAAACCGGACTTCCGATCCCGCTCGTCGTTCGTCTTGAGGGCAACAACGTCGAGGCCGGCAAAGCAACACTCGCCTCTTCCGGTCTGGATATCGTCTCTGCCGATACGATGGCAGACGGCGCACAGAAAATTGTGCAAGCAGTTGGCTGAATCACTAGATAATAACTTTAAAGAAATACTCATATGGCCATTCTCATTGATGAAAATACCAAAGTCCTCGTCCAAGGTATCACAGGCAGTTTTGGTGCGAAACACGCACAGCTTTCCCTCCAATACGGCACCAAACTTGTTGCGGGCGTGACTCCCGGCAAAGGCGGTCAGAAATTTGAAAACACCGTGCCGATTTTCGATACGGTCTATCAAGCAGTCAACGAAACCGGAGCCACGGCTTCCGCAATTTTCGTTCCACCTCCGTTCGCAGCCGATGCGATTCTCGAAGCGATGGATGCAGGCGTTGAGCTGATTGTTTGCATCACTGAAGGCATCCCTGTGATGGACATGATGCGTGTGAAATCCGCTCTCCAAGGTTCCAAATCCCGTCTCGTCGGTCCTAACTGCCCTGGCCTTGTTACACCGGGTCGCGGTGAGAAAAGCCATGGCGGTTGCCGCATCGGCATCGCGCCGGGTTACATCCACAAACGCGGTAACGTCGGCGTGGTTTCCCGTTCCGGCACGCTCACTTACGAAGCAGTTTTCCAACTCACTCAAATGGGTTACGGCCAGAGCACCTGCGTCGGAATCGGTGGTGACCCGATTAACGGAACCAGCCATCTCGACGTGCTGAAAATGTTCAACGAAGACCCCGAGACCGAAGCGATCATCATGATCGGTGAAATCGGTGGTAACGCAGAAGTTGAAGCCGCACGTTGGGCGAAAGATCATTGCAAAAAACCAATCGCAGGCTTCATCGCCGGTGCGACTGCACCTCCAGGACGCCGCATGGGTCACGCCGGTGCGATTGTCGGTGGTGAAGAAGACACCGCAGCAGCGAAGAAGAAAATCCTCGCAGAATGCGGCATCGCCGTCGCCGAAACTCCGAGCGACATGGCATCCACGCTCATGATGCGTTGGGGCAAGTGATCCTAAGTTTTGCGGTTATTTTTTTCACCGCAGAGTCGCAGAGGTCGCAAAGGGACGCAGAGAGAGACTCATGTGTTTTTTGGGCTAGCAATGATCTTCATTTCATCCGTTGAGTGAAATCCCTCTTCTCTAAGGTATGGTTTCGCCAACTTGAAAAATTTATTCTCAAACACTCTGCTCCGCGCTCCTTTGCGACCTCTGCGACTCTGCGGTGAAAAGTTTCATCTTGCGGATAACCGCAGCAGTCCAAAGCCTCCGGCGGAAGATCAATGACTCGCGTGATGAATCGCTAACAGTTTTACCAAAAGATCCTCGATGAACTCGAGAGGGATTTGGTTGGGTCCGTCGGACATCGCGTTTGCTGGATCGGAGTGCACTTCCATGAAAAGACCATCGAGTCCGGTGGCTACTGCAGCACGAGCGAGAACCGGTGCGAGTTCGCCATCTCCGCCGGTGGTACCGCCGAGTCCGCCGGGACGTTGCACGGAGTGAGTGGCGTCGAAAATCACTGGGATGCCTTCTTTGCGCATGATGTAAAGCGAGCGCATATCGACGACTAAGTTGTTGTAGCCAAAGGTCGTGCCACGTTCGGTGATGAGGAAACGATCGCATCCAAACGCCCGCATTTTATCGGCGATGTTCACGCAGTCCCACGGCGCGAGGAACTGGCCTTTTTTCACGTTTACCACGCGGCCGGTTTTTGCGGCGGCTTCGAGAAGATCGGTTTGACGGCAGAGGAAGGCAGGGATCTGGAGGAGATCGATGTATTCCGCAGCGATCTCTGCTTGCTCGGCAGTGTGGATATCGGTTGTGACGGGAACTTTGAGTTCCTTGGAAATTTCACTGAGGATACGGCAACCTTCGACGATTCCCGGACCGCGGAAAGAGTTTACGGAAGTGCGGTTGGCTTTGTCGAAAGACGCTTTAAAAACGAAGGGAATTCCCGTGCGATCGGCGATTTCTTTAAGCGAACGCGCCATTTCCCAGGCAAAAGTTTCCGATTCAAGCGCGCACGGGCCGAGGATGAAAAAGGGGATAGGTCCACCGACGGGGACTTGGGCGATTTGGAATGGGGTGAATGATTTCATGAGATTAGGCTTCGGAATCGTTGAGGACGGTTTTGTAAAGAGGAATGAGGTTTTTCAGGGCGGTATCAATGAGCTTGGTTTCGTGCTCGGTGAGGTTTCCGGCGGTTTTATTTTTCAACATGCCGAGGGAATCGATCACGGATTTCGCGGCACGGAGATTCACGGATTTCGCGCCGGTCACGGGATTTGGGATCTGGCCGAGAAAAAGGCCGGCGTTCTGGGCTTGGAGCAGGATAAAATCGTTGAAGCGAGGATCGGCTTCGGTAGGACTAGGCATGGGCGGAGAATCGGTTCCTGAGCCGCGGGAAGCAAGTGCGGAAAATCAACAGATCAAAAATGCAATGCTTGACGAGGTTCGCCATGGATTCCTACCCTACGCAAGTGATGGAGTCGCGGTGACCCCATCTCAACTCAGATAAATCTTTAGAAAACTGTAACTGTGGAACTCCAAGATATCCGAAATATTGTGGAATTGATGAACGAGCATGGGCTCACCGATTTCGACCTATCCAAAAAGGATTTTCATCTTAAACTTAAAAAAGGCCCTGACATGGACGCGCTGAGTGGATTGCTCGCCAGCATGCCACGCGCTGCTGCACAAGCCGCACCTGCACAACTTCCAGTCGCCGCTGCAGCTTCTGCCGCCGCACCTGCTGCTGCCGAGGGCGCGGAAATCACTTCGCCTATGGTGGGGACGTTCTACCTCAAACCCGCACCGGACGCACCAAACTTTGTTGAAATCGGCTCAACCGTTTCCGAAGGACAAACTCTTTGCATTATCGAAGCGATGAAAGTCATGAACGAGATCAAAGCCGAGCGCTCTGGCACAATCTGCGCGTTGGTTGCTACCGATGGTAATCCCGTGCAATACGGCGACGTTTTGTTCCGCATTAAATAATTTTCTCCCTTCATTGAAATGTTCAAACGAGTTTTGGTAGCAAACCGTGGCGAGATTGCCCTGCGAATCATTCGTGCTTGTCGTGAGCTCGGGGTGGAATCAGTGGCAGTCTATTCCGAAGCGGATATCGATTCCATGCACGTCCAACTCGCTGACTCCTCGGTATGCATCGGGCCAGGTCCGAGTAAGGACAGTTATCTGAAACCGGATCGCATCATTGCCGCTGCGGAAATCACCGGTGCAGATGCGATTCATCCGGGTTACGGATTTCTATCAGAAAACGCACGCTTCGCCGATATCTGCGAATCTTCCGGCATCGTTTTCATCGGACCTTCCGCAGATGTCATCCGCATGATGGGTGACAAAGCCACCGCTCGCGCCACCGCAGTCGCGAACGGAGTGCCAATCACTCCCGGCTCTGAAATCATCACCGATCCCGATGAAGCTTTGGCGAAGGCAAAAGAAATCGGCCTGCCTGTCATGATCAAAGCCACAGCCGGTGGCGGCGGACGCGGGATGCGCCCGTGTTTCAAAGAGGAGGAATTCAAATCCCTGTTCCAAGCCGCATCCAACGAAGCTATGTCCTGCTTCGGAAATGGCGATTGCTACTTGGAGAAACTCGTGCTCAACCCACACCACATCGAGTTCCAAGTCATTGCTGACGCACACGGAAATTTCATCCACCTCGGCGAGCGCGATTGCTCCATGCAACGTCGCAACCAAAAGATCATCGAGGAATGTCCTTCTCCATTGATCTCACCAGAAATGCGCGAGCGCATGGGCGCAGCATCGGTGTCATTGATCAAAGCGATCAACTACCAGAACGCAGGAACCATCGAATACCTCGTCGACGAAGCGGGCGAGAATTTCTACTTCATGGAAATGAACACTCGGATCCAAGTGGAACATCCCGTGACCGAAGAAGTCATGGGTTGCGAGCTCATCAAAGAGCAAATCCGTGTGGCTGCAGGCGAACCGCTTTCACGCCACGTGTTAGAGGCCAGCCCGCGCGGTCACTCGATCGAGTGCCGCATCAACGCAGAAGATCCTTACAACAAGTTCATGCCAAGCCCCGGCACAATTACACTCTGGTATGCACCCGGCGGAAAAGGTGTGCGTGTCGATACTCATGTATACTCCGGCTATTCCGTGCCGCCGTATTACGACTCGATGATCGCCAAGCTCATCGTCACCGGTGCAACTCGTGAAATAGCGATTGCTCGCATGAAGCGCGCGCTGGGCGAGTTCATGATCAAAGGTATCAAAACCACCATTCCTTTCCAACAAGAAATCCTCAATCATCCGGATTTCGAAAATGGAACTTACGACATCGGTTGGGTGGGTCGTTTCCTCGAGGAAAAAGGTCTGTGAACCAAGATCAGCGAAGATCAACACTCGCTCACGCTCGTCTCTACGGGATAGTCGATTTCGGCTACGTAGCTCGAAGCGACGTCGCGGAAATCACGCAGCAACTTCTAATAGGCGGTGTCGACGTGATTCAGTTGCGCGCCAAAGGTGCGGAGATGGACCAGATCATCCAAGCCGCGAAGCAAATCCTCCCACTGTGTAAATCGGCTGGAATTCCTTTCATCCTGAACGACTTCCCAGAACTCGCCGTCGAGCTCGGCGCGGATGGCGTCCACATCGGTCAAGACGATGGAGCTATCTACGATGTTCGTCGTAGTATCGGCGAAGACATGTTGATCGGCCGCTCCACGCACAGCTTGGAACAAGCACATAAAGCCATGGATGACGGTGCGGATTACATCGGCTTCGGGCCCTTGTTTCCCACACCCACCAAAGCCGGCCGACCCGCCATCGGCTTGGAAGAAGTTTCCAAAATGGAAACCGAAGTTGGGCGATTTGTTCCGGCCTTCTGCATAGGCGGCATCAAAATGGAAAACCTCCAGCAAGTCCTCGCCGCCGGCGCGAGAAGATGTGTGATCGTTTCGCAGTTGCTAACGGCAATCGACATTCAAAAAGCCACCGCCGCAGCAAAGCGCGTAATCTCCTAAATTAAGGTAGGGTCAACTGGCCTCAGTGCCATAGATAAAGAGTGAATGCCCCTTGATTTCATAACAGCTCAAACACTGAATTTACCAAGTTCCAGCATTGTTATTCGGAATCTCTAGAATAAACTGATTGATTTAAATCGTGGAAGCGCCAAAAAAATCGCTCCGCCATGGGTAATGCTGATCACAGCAGTCTTATGATTTAACCCCAGCAGTTATGCTTACAACTGTCATAAGTGCGGCTAGTTCAAGGTGTGAACCTGGCTGGGGAAGTGGTAGTCTGCTGAACGCATTTCGCCGGACAAGCCTCCCTAACAATAAAAAAACGCCCAATGCATCGCAATCCATGCGCAGACAATCAGCCGCCTTTTTGATGATGATATTACCGATGCTGCTCAATTCTGGACGCATCAAACTACGCAAAACAAACAGAACCGAACCAATGAAAAAAAATATAAAGAAACACACACAATTAAACTGCTTATTGAAAGCAACCGGCATCCTTGCTATTCTGGGATTTACACTGGCTGCCTCATCTTGCAGCAGCAACGGTGTGGGCACCCACGAGATGGGGCCAACTGGAAAAAGCCATTCTATGGCTGACGAGAAGATGCCCAGCAAAGCTCGGTAAATCGAGGGATTTCAAGCCGTGCCGAATTTCCTCGGCGCGGCTATTTTCCAAACCAATTCAAGATCTCTCTCCGCCTTCTACATCGGCGGCATCAAGATGGAAAACCTACCAGAAGTCCTCGCTGCTGGCGCGAGAAGGTGCGTTATTGTTTCGCAGTTTCTGACCGCAGCTGATGTCAAAAAAGCAACGGCCGAAGCAAAGCGCGCGCTTTCCTGAATCAAGGTACGGTCAACACGCCGTGTTGACCGTAGATAAAAGGAAATGAAGAGTGGATGTGATTTGCTGATGAAGGATCCCACACAGCCGTAGGCCCTGGACTGCTGCGGTGATCCGTAGCCCTCTGGCTGGCTGGGTTCAGAAGTAGTTTCTCGGTACCACCTCAGCTTACAAAATCCACTCCCCGCAGCCCCTTTTTCCCCTTCCCAGACCGGCCCTTCAGTGTATTCTCCGGACTAGGTCAAAAACCAAATTCCTAAGATTTATATCAATCTTGTTTATGAAAAATCTCATTCTCTTTCCATTCCATCTATTATCGGTATTCACCACCGCCAAATCGTTTAACAATCCAATCATTGGCAGTAAGCTGTTCAACCGCCTCGGGCTACACGTGGCGAGAATGGTCGCAGCTCATGGAATATACCGTCTGAGACAGTTTCTGCTTTTTTCATCACTCCCGAAGGAGGACAAACTGGCGTTCGACAGGGATGGATTCCTGATCAAGGAGAATTTTCTTCCATCCGATCAACACGAGGCACTTCTCAGCCAGACCCGCAATTATGAGGGATGTGCGCGAGAGGTGAGGGAGGGCGATACCCTGACTCGCCGGTTGTTGCTAAGCGACGAAGTGAGTCGCAATTTTCCTGCCTATCAGGAGATGAGGGAGAATCCTGAATACGTTCGCTTGTTGGCCTACACTTCCGGGATGAAACAGTATCCTACCACTTATCTCGAGCGAATCATCCACGCTGCGACCAAGGGGCAATCGGATCCTCAGAAAGACCTACACAAAGATACCTTCCATCCTACCATGAAAGCTTGGTATTTTTTGGAGGATGTGAACAGCGAGGACGGACCTTTTCACTACGTGCCCGGCTCCCATCGCCTGACCCGCCGCCGAATCAAATGGGAGTATGCGGAAAGCATCCGCCGCAGCGAATCAGGGAAAACCCGGCATGAAACCGCAGGGGGGGCTTTCCGGCCTGATGAAAATGACGTTCAGGAACTGGGACTACCGGATGCAATTCCATTGATCGTGAAAAAAAACACGCTAGTCATCGCTGACACACTCGGCTTTCACAAGCGGGGACAAGCCGTAGCAGGTAAAGAGCGGATCGCGATTTGGGTCAACAGCCGTGTAAATCCATTCAATCCGTTTCCGGGTTTCCATAGCAAGTTCTTTGGCGCAGTGCGCGATGGAGCTTACGAGTGGTATTTCGCAAAGCAGCTTAAAAAAGCCACACGCGAAAATAAAACAGCTAGATCCGCATTGGTTCGCTTATGGGAGAATCCCGCGCCGGCGGATAAGGCGGCGAAATCCGTCATGGCGGACTCGCTGGCTGGGTGACACTCTCCTTAGAAATCACTACGGGAAAGAGCGCCAACCGATCCAATAGAACAGCGCGGAAGTCCGGAACCCTGAGCGCCGTCCGTATAATGAAAATCGACACTTTTAACAACGTCGCAGTTTATGCTGCTGATTTCCTCCTGAGGATTTGCTGGAAAAGTTGGGAATTGGCTGGTCAAAGCATGAGCATTACCCAAAGAGTTTGAGTGACCATGAATTCCTCGACAAATCCAGAACAAGAAATCAGTCGTCTTCGTGATCTTTCGCCGCAGCAGGTGCGCTCGGGAGTCGCGGCGTGGCTGGGGTGGCTCTTCGACGGGCTGGACATGCATCTATATACCTTGGTGGCGACGGCGTTTGTGGCGCAGCTGCTGATGACGGGTGAGAGCGATCCGGAGGTGGGGCAAAAGGCATCGATCATCCAAGCAGCGTTTTTGGTAGGCTGGGCAGTTGGCGGTGCGGTGTTCGGACGGGTGGCGGATTTGATAGGACGGAGCCGCGCGCTGGTGCTGACAATTTTGACGTATGCCTGCTTCACAGGACTTTCGTTTTTCTCACAGGAGTGGTGGCATTTGTTGATTTTCCGGTTTCTTGCGGCACTCGGAATTGGCGGTGAATGGGCGGTTGGAGCGTCTTTGCTCTCGGAAACATGGCCGAAAAAATGGCGCCCATGGATTGCCGCAACTTTGCAAAGCGCAGTGAACTGCGGAGTTTTGTTAGCCTGTTTGGCAGGAACCTTACTGAAAGGTCACCCGCCACAATGGATTTTCTTGGTCGGTGTCCTGCCTGCCTTCATCACCTTGTGGATCCGCAAGGCGGTGCCAGAGACTGATGAGTGGATAGAGGCGAAAAAAGATAGGCCCGCGGCGAAGATACGCGAGCTTTTTGGGCCGGAAGTGCGGAGGGTGACGTGGACGGTGATGCTTATTTGCGCCGTATCCCTGACAGCGCACTGGACGTTCTTGTTCTGGCAGCAAAGTTATATCCGTACTTTGCCAGAGGTGGGAAATTTGAAAGTGGAGAAAGATCAAGTGACGGTGATGGCTTTGTTATGGATCATGGTTGGCTCGCTGATAGGAAATTTCCTGGCGGGCGGTTTGGCTCAAATCATGGGCTAT
>CAMCYT010000028.1 GCA_945885485.1 Prosthecobacter debontii | reverse complement strand
TGAGACTGCCTCGTTTGGGGTTTGGAACTTTGGGATTTCGAGGCTAGAAACCGCCAGATGATTACGCAGGCATTTATTTTGGGAGCGGGGCTGGGCACGAGGTTGCGACCTCTGACCGATGCGTTTCCGAAGCCGCTGGTGCCGCTGTTTCACAAACCGCTCGCGACGTGGGCGGTGGAGGCTTGCGAGGCGGTGGGCTGTAAAAGGTTTGCGATCAACACTCATCACCTACCGGAAAAATGGGTGGGATTTAGCGCGGGCAGAGACGTGACATTTTTCCACGAACCGGTTCTGTTAGAAACCGGCGGCGGACTAAAAAATATTGAGGGCTGGTTGGATGAAGGAAGTTTGCTGATTCACAACGGAGATATTTTTTCATCGATGGATTTGAAACAATTGGTCGATGCGCACGAATCCAGTGGCGATGAAGTGACACTGGCGCTGCGTTCGAGTGGAGGGGAGAAGCGGATTTCTTTTGGGGAAGATCAGCGTGTGGAGGATGTGCGGAGTGAGGTTCGCGGTTTGCCGGGGACGCATGTTTTCACCGGAATTTACTGCGTGAAAAAAACCTTTCTCAAACGGATACCAGCAGGAGAAATCATTGCGGTGATCCCAGCTTTTCAGGAGCTCGTAAGTGAAGGTGGGATAGGCGCAGTGGTGATGGATGAAGGTGATTGGATGGATTTGGGTGATGTGGAATCCTATCTTCAAGCGCATCAGAAGCTTGCGCTGCAGGCTCCGATTCATCCCGAAGCAATCATCGAAAATGGAGCGGTGGTCGAAAACAGCGTCATCGGAAAAGGTGCGCACATCCGTAGCGGCGCGCGAGTGATCAACAGCGTTGTCTGGCCGGAAGCTGACGTTTCACGCGAAGTGCTGCATGAGGTGGTGATGTAACCCAAAAGGGTAGGGTCGACTGGCCTCAGTCGACTGTGATTTTCTTCAATACGGAATCAGCAGAGAAGCCTCACGTCCGTTAGAATGATCATGCATTCGATTTTTAGTCACGGACGACGACGGCGCGTTGTCCCTACCTTTAATAAAGCCGGTCGGAGACCGGCTCTCCTATAGTGTGGCAATCAACCGCACAAATTGGCGGCCGTATTCGACGTAGGAGTTGTAGCATTGATTCCAATCGACGGCGGATGGATCGGGGGCATGGAACACGGTTGCAACGTGGGGCTCGATGGCGATCCAGCCTTTATAATTGGTTTGATGTGCGTCTGTTAGGATTTCACGCAGCTTCGCTTGGCCGAGGCCGGGCATGGTGTATTCCGGCTCGACGTCTTCGGAGATTGGATTGATGCAGTCCTTGATGTGGATGTGGGCGACGTGCTCTTTCACTTTGAGCCAAAACTCCATGGGATCTTGCCATGGGAAAGGTTCTGGCTTGGAGCGATCAAGTTGGAAAACAGGATTTCCTGTATCGAAAACGAGCTTCAAGCCGGGGACTTCTTCGACGAGACGTAACGAATGCTCGGCAGAAAATCCGCCCCAGTTCATGCAGTTTTCGTGGATGGCGGTGAGGCCTGCGTCGGCGAAACGCTTGACGATTTCGCGTAAGCGGCGGAAGCGCTCGGCTTCATTTTGATCAGTGCCCCATGGTTCCTGAGCGTAGGACATGATGCGGATCATTGGGGTGTTGAGTCGTTTCATGCGTGGGATCGCGCGCTCGATTTCTGATAGAGTGATGGAAAAGTCCGAACTAATTTTTTTACCCCAATTGCCGATCGCGGAGCCGAATTCCGGTACGCTTATTCCAGCAGCGTCGAGTTTGTCCGCGGCTTTCTGGAAATCGTCTTCCGGCATATCGTGGATATTTGTGTTGCCAACCATGCGAGTGGAGATCGCTGACCAACCCAGCTCTTGGGTGGCTGCGATTTGTTTATCGATATCGCGGGAGGCTTCGTCAGCGAAGCCAGTGAGTTTTTCAATAGAGAGCATGTGCGAGGCTAGGCTAAAATTTCAAATTTCAAAATTCAAATTTCAAGGAAGAGCATGCGCGGTTGAAATCTGCTCATTTGAATTTGTGGTCTTTTGTTTATCACCCTAAGAAGAGGGAGACTTTCAGAAATGATTTGATAGAGTCGCGGAATGAAGCGTCGGAAATGGATGGGGTTGTTCGGGGGATTTTGTTTGGTGGGATGTGGGGAGAAAAAGACGGTGGTGGATGTCAGAGCGGTGGAGCGTCCTTGGATTGAGATGAAAGATGAGTGGGAGGGAGTGAGCGGGGGACAAGTCGATGTTGTGGAAGAATTAAGCATCGGCTGGGGCGAGAGTTTGACGAATGTTCGCTGGAAAGGGGAGGTGCCAACCGCGCCATTTGAGCTGGAGCTGAAGGCGAAACGGGTCAACGGCACGGATTTTTTCTGTGCGGTGACGTTTCCCGCACGAGGTGTGGAAGAATGCGTGACCCTGATTGTCGGCGGTTGGGGCGGGAGCTTGGTCGGGATTTCCTCGATCGATGGCAAAGATGCCTCGGAAAACGATGCTCAGAAAATTCACGCCTTCGAGGCTGATATCTGGTATCAGGTCCGCTTGGTCAGGGATGGGGAAAAGCTTATGGTTTGGATCGATGGAGAAAAGCTTATCGATATTGATACCACGGGTAAAATCCTGTCGCTCCGGCAGGGCGGGATCGAGGAATGCGCGCCTTTCGGCCTAGCCACTTGGCAGACCACCGCTCGGATCAAGGATATCCGCTGGCGCGGGCTTTAGGGGGGATAGTTCAATATTCCTCATCCTCACCTCACCTAAAACCTCCGAGAAATCGGCGATTTTACCATATTCAGAGCCGTTTTCCCGCATGACTTTGGGCTTGCAACGGGCAAGGGAACTGAATTACAAGCCTCCAACGAACAACCTCTGCGACATAGAGAGTGGGTCATATACCCACTCTTTTGCGTCTACAGAACCTTCATTCACCATAGGAAAAAGCGATTTTTCCACTAACTGCCTGTCCACCGCTAGCTATGACCAACGACATCGTCGCACTCATCGAATATTACGAAAAAGAAAAAGGAATCGACCGTAACAAGATCGTTTCCGCGCTCGAGTTTTCTTTCGTTTCCGCCTATCGCAAGATGGTTCCCGGCGCTGATGCGATCGAGACTCTGCGGGCTGAAGTGGACACCAAAAAAGGCACCACCAAGATTTTTGCAGCTCTTAACGTGTGCGCAGACGGCGAGCAAACGGACAAATTCAACGAAGTTCCGTTTAGCATTGCGCAGAAAAAGAACCCCGAGATCGAGGTTGGTGGAGTTCTGGAATTCAACGTCACGCCTAAAGATTTCGGCCGTATTGCCGTCCAGACTGCCAAGCAAACGATGATGCAGCGTCTCCGCCAAGCGGAGAAGGAAATGATTTACGAAGAGTTCAAAGACCGCGCCGGCGATGTCGTCTCCGGAACGGTCCGCCGCTTCGAGCGCAACGACGTGATGATCGATCTCGGAAAATTCGAGGGCATCATGCCAAACCGTGAGCGCGTCCAAGGCGAAGATTACAACATCGGTGACCGGATTCGCTGCTATGTGTTGGCAGTTGAAAACGAAGGTCGTGGCCCGGAAATCATTCTTTCACGTAGCCATCCAAACTTCGTGCGCCGCTTGTTTGAGGCCGAGGTAAATGAAATTTCCGACCGCACGGTCGAGATCCGCTCAATCGCTCGTGAAGCGGGGTTCCGCACTAAAGTAGCGGTTTGGAGCAGCGATCCTAAAGTCGATCCCGTCGGCGCCTGCGTTGGAATGCGCGGGGCTCGGGTGAAAAACATCGTCCGTGAGCTCAACAACGAGAAAGTCGATATCATCCGCTGGAGCGAAGATCCGGCTGAGTTGGTCCGCGAGGCTTTGAAACCAGCCGAACTGATTTCGATCACCGTGAACAAAGAAGAAAAAATCGTTCTCGTGACCGTGAGCGAAGAAGATCTCAGCAAGGCAATTGGAAGAAAAGGCCAGAATGCACGCTTGTCCTCACGCCTCATGGGCTGGGACGTCCAAGTCCGCAAAGACGAGACCAAAGAAGAACAATTTAAAGAAAAAATCGGTGGAGTCGCTCACACCCTTGGCGAACAGCTTGGCATCTCCGATGAGCTCGCCGCGAAACTCACTCTCTTCGGTGGAGTTAGCGCAGAGATGATTGTCGATATGCCAGTGGATTTCCTCACCAGCTCTCTCGAACTCAGTGTCGAAGAAGCAGAAGCGATCCTGGAACGAGCAAAAAGCATCGCTTCAGGAGAAGCTGCCACCAACTGAGATTTCGCTACGCGCCATTGTTCAAACCTTTAAGATAAAACTTCAGACCGATTACTCTCATACTCAGAACGCCGAATGCCTAAAAATAGCGATAATTCCTCAGACAAGCCTAAAAAAATTCTCGATCTGATCGAGGATAAGAAAAAGCCTTCACGTAGAGAGCGTCAGCGTCAGGATGCGGAAATCGCAACGGCACCGAGTAAACTGGACACCGCAAAAGCGAATGCTTTGGATTTGTTCACTGAGGACGAAAAGCCCAAGGCGAAAAGAGTCGCAGGTGCAGGTGCAGGTAAGAAAGTTTTGGGAAGCATTTCCAAAACCCTAGATAAAAAAGGCGAGGATCTGAATTTCGTCAAAAATCAAGACATTGCACCAATTGCAGCTGCACAGATTTCAGCTAGTCCGGTTTCGAGCGCTTCATCCGAGCCTTCCGATTCGAAGTTGATCGTCATCAAGCCGCCGATATTGGTTCCGGATCTCGCGGCACGGCTTGGCTTGAAGCCATTCAACGTGATGGCTGATTTGATCAAATTGGGTGTTTTCCCAGCACCGAATCAGCCATTGGAGCCTGAAATCGCGGCACAGGTTTGCGAAATCCACGGGTTCACTTTTGAACGCGAAAAGCGCGATAAGGAAAAAGGATTTCACAAAGTTGACGAAGTCATCGTCGAGCCAGAAGCTCCGGTTGCCGAACCAAAGAATTTACTCACTGTTAGACCGCCCATCGTCACGATCATGGGTCACGTCGACCACGGCAAAACCTCTATCCTCGATTACTACCGGAAGAGCAAAGTCGTCAGCGGCGAGGCCGGTGGAATCACTCAGCACATCGGTGCTTATCAGGTGAACCACAACAATCAGTTGATCACGTTTCTCGATACTCCAGGTCACGCCATTTTCTCTGACATGCGCGCACGCGGTGCGAACATCACCGACATCGCGATCATCGTGGTTGCTGCCAACGACGGCATCATGCCGCAGACGCTAGAGGCAATCAAACACGCTCAAAAAGCCAAGAAGACCATCATCGTAGCGATCAATAAATGCGACCTTCCTTCTGCGAACGTCGAGCGCGTGAAATCGCAGCTCGCAGAAAACGGTTTGCAAACTACCGACTACGGTGGCGATACCGAATTCGCATGTATTTCCGCACTCAAAGGCGATGGTATGGACGATCTCTTAGAACTCATCGTTCTCCAAGCAGAAGTGCTTGAGCTAAAAGCTAATCCAAAAGCCACCACACGCGCAGGCGTGATCGAGGCGCGCGTCGTTCCCGGCCGCGGCACCACCGCAACTGTCATCGTTGAGTCCGGAACGTTAAAAGTCGGCACTCCTTTCATCTGTGGTCCGTTCTCAGGAAAAGTTCGTTCATTGATCAACGACCTCGGCGAGAGCGTCAAAACCGCACTTCCGGGAACTCCCGTCGAAGTCATCGGCTTCGAAGAACTTCCAAACGTCGGCGATCACTTGACCGAAATGAAGACTGAGCGCGAAGCGAAATCACTCGCCTCCGAGCGTCAGGAAGAGCTGAGATTGAAACGTCTCAAACCACAACACCGCAACCGCTTGGAAGACTTGTTCAGCATGGTCAATGATGGCGGCGGGAAAAATCAGCTCAAAATCATTCTCAAATGCGACGTTCAAGGTTCGGTTGAGGCGATCAAGAAAGCGATTGAAGGCATTGAATCCGAAAAAGTGGATTGCCAGTTCATCACCGCAGCTGCAGGTCCTATCACGGAATCTGATATTACCTACGCCAGCTCATCCGATGCGATCATTCTCGGCTTCAATGTCAAAGTGGAAGCCAAAGCCGTCAAATCAGCGAAAGCAGCTGACGTCGAAATCAAACTTTACTCCATCGTTTACGAACTCATCGATCAAGTGCGCGAAGCAATGCTCGGACTTCTCGATCCGCTGTCTCGTGAGTTGATCATGGGCCATGCTGAGTGCCGACAAGTTTTCAAAGTCAACAAAGGCAAAGCCGCTGGTTGCTTCATCACGGATGGCAAAGTCCATCGGAAAGCACACGCCCGTGTTATCCGCGGTGGTATCCCTGTGTTCGACGGCAGGATGTCCACCCTACGCCGCTTCCACGAAGAAGTCGACGAAGTCAGAACCAACTTCGAATGCGGTATCCGTCTCGGCGAATTCAACGAATATCAAGAAGGTGATATCATCGAGTGCTACACTCTCGAAAAAGTGGCGCAGACGCTCTAAGATTTGTTGAAACCGAAATCGGTTAGTTTTCTAAACCAAATATCTTCATCCTGTGTCCCGCCGTATCGATCGAGTCAACGAACTGCTTCGCCGTGAAATTTCCACGGTGATCCAACACGATTACGAATGGCACGGTAAAATGGTTACCGTAAGCGCGGTCGAGGTCACTGATGATCTCAAAGAAGGCCGAGTTTGGATAGGCGTGATCGGCGGTTCTGCTGAGCCGATCATAGAGAAACTCAACAAAGCTCACGGTTCGATTCAAAAAGCGGTGATGAAACGGGTGGTTTTAAAATCCACTCCTGTGCTGCGATTCAAACACGATAACTCCGCGATTCGCGGTGTGGAAATCGTCAATTTACTCGAAGAAGTCGACAAGCTTCCGAAAGCACCGCTTGAAGACGAAGCTACTTAAAACTTCAAAAGCCAATAGTTGGTTTTTATATTAGAAGGATGATTGAGCGTGGTTTGCTGAAAATGAAGGTTGAAGCGGCGTTGAAGAGGAGTCGAGTGGTGTCTTGCTTAATCACGTGCCATTCATGCTTGGCAGTTTATTATTCCCCAAAACGATCATCAAAAATACAGTCTTGCTGTATTACTTTTGGTTCTTTGGTCTTGGTCTATAATTCGTTCATGAGTTTGCTATTTCTTCCAGTGTTTCGACTGCATCACCTAGAACACGTTCTCCGGCTGCGCGAAGGGCGTCAAGAGTAGGTGGTTGTGAAGCGAGGAGTCCGTTGAGACAGGTGTGGTGGGCTTCTTCGAGATCGGATTGGCTGGCGAGAAGGGCACGGAGACCCATGCCAGCGCGCTGCGCGAGTGACTGCCATTCGTCAGGAAAGCAGACTTTGAGTGCATTCTTCCATGATTTGGCCCAAGGGCGGTAGTCATCGAGATCTGCTAGGGTAGCGATGGCAAGAACTCGTCCGAGGTCTTTGTTACTAGGCTTGATCGAGCGTTCAGCAAAGAGACCGCTCATGGTGTCTGTTTTGATTTCGGGATGTTCCAGAAGATTAGCCAGTGCCATCATTTCTGGGCGGGCATAACGAATTCCGAGATCTCCAGCGGGAAGCGCATCGAAAGCGGTAATGGAGATGAAGCGGAAAGTCGGCAGCCCGAAGTGGCCTTCATCTAACGGAAGCCGGGTCCATTTGCGACCTTTGTCCTCAGCAGATTCTGGAACTGTTAGGAGTTCAATAAACCAAGCCGCTTCGGAATTGGGATCAACACCCGGTGGATAGAGTCGCACGGCGGGGAGATGATCAACGGGAGTTTCAAAGTTTCCTGGTTGCTGATGATCGCCGGTCATTTGTTGTTGCCAGCCAGCATCGATCAGCTGGCGGGTAATTTTTTGTCCTGCGTCGACGGCAGCTTGAAACGGAGCAAGCACACAATCCACGTCCTTGGTGCGAACAGCCTTAGATGGATCGTTTTTAAAGAAATGATAACCAGCAGCTAGACTGCCGATGACGACGATGTTCTCCTGGCAGGCGTTAGGTACAGCAGCAGCGACTTCTGCCAGGACTATGGATGGGGAAATCTGGCTCATAGTTTTTTGTTGGGTGTGAGTTTTTCAAGAAACTCCAAAGCTTGCTGTTCCAAACGGGCTTCTTGGAGATCGAGTAGGCACTCGACTTCATCGGCATAGAGCGTGCCGTCCTTGGCCTCGGTGAAGAAGGACTTGTGGCGGTAGAGGGTATGAACAACCACCTGACAAGGCTCTCCGCGTTCCGCAGGTTTAAGAGCTGGATCCAGTTTTCGAATCATCGAATCAATATCCACAGGTCTGAATGCACTGGTTGCTCTTTTTCTCCCAGCATCGATAACCAAGTAGAGGCGTGGATTTCCTATCAAATCAATACCGGGTAAGTAGTGTCTTGCTCCAAAAGTACCGCCTACGGCAATTTGATCGCGACCAAGTCTGTGGGGTAGGTTTTCTCGAAGACGATCTAACAGTTTTTCTGGTGAACGTGGATTTCCGGATCGGTCAGTGAAGCCTTGGCTGCAACGGACGTTCTCGACTTGTGCCAATAGCTTGAACCAAGCATCTCTGGGGAATGAATGAAATTCCACCCGACGGTCAGAATGCCGGATCAAGTATGGTTCAAGCTTATCAAGAGTGTTTGCGATTGTCGGATAGCTGAATCCAGTCTGTTCACATAGATCTTTCGAGGTTAATGGTCCGGATTTGCGGAGCCAGTGAATGAGCATCACCCGCAGGATGTCGAAAGAAGCTTCCGAGGGACGTCGCATGGGTCGTATTGCGCGTTTGCGAACAAACTCGGCCACCTCGTCGATTGCATTCTCATCATCACGAGAGAGTGGGCAACCCAAGGTTTCGTTCATGTCCTCTTCGCGGCGGATATAGAGTGTCAAGCGATCCAGAATGTGGCGTTGGAATAAAGTCTGGATCGATTGCCACTCGTCGAAGAGTCGATCGTTACTGATTTGAGGCTCATCGAGGATGAGTATCCCGTGTTTTCCCTAGCTTGCTATGCGGCCTACTTCGACCACTGAGGAGCGAAGCCGTCTCAAATCACGGGCATCGGTAACGACTTCAAAAATGCTGTTACCTTGCACAGCATCTGCCCGAAATCCGGGAAGAAAGTCCAAGGAGACTTCGTATTTCAGTTCATTCACAGGATTAACTTGCGACTTTTAAGTTAAAGTCGCAAGTAAAAATTAAAGTCGCACCTTAAATGTCCATACCAAGACTTGAGTTAACTCAAGTCTTGGAGCGCTTTGCGAACTTGGACAGAGCTTTCTAGCCATGCGGTCAGGGCTAGTGGTAAAGCTGTCGTGGAAAGCCCCCGATCCCTAAAATCTACCCCAAATTATCTCTTTATTTCCCTCCCGCTGACAAATGTATGCCGGCAGTTTATTATTCTCCGCCCTGGGTGAAAAAGCAAATTCCTAGCATTAGATTTACAGGTTGATTTCTGGATGTTTCGTGGTCTTCTACGACATGCCTATTTGATCAATGAATCATTTTTTACCCATCCATTTCCTAGTTATTACTTCCTTCACATTGCCTTTGACGGCTGAAGTCGATTTCGCGCATGAAGTGGTGCCGCTTATCAATAAGCATTGCATCGAGTGTCACACGGGTGCGAAAGCAAAAGGCGGACTCTCGATGGATACTAAAGCGCTGCTTCTTGAAGCAGATGTAATCGAGCTCGGTAAGCCAGAAAAATCCCTGATGATCGATGTCGTCACGTCAGATGATCCGGATGATAAAATGCCACCTCCGGAGAAAAAGAAAGCCGCCCTGAACACTAAAGAAGTCGATGTTTTGAAGCGCTGGATCACCGCAGGCGTGCCTTGGACAGAGGGATTCACCTTTGCCAAAGAGCGATACGAACCGCCATTGAAGCCACGTAAAGTCCAACTTCCGAAAGGCGCAGCGGGTGCAAATCCCATCGATCTCATCCTCACGGAGCATTTCAAAAAACAAAAACAGAAATTCCCTGAGCCTGCAGATAACGCGACGTTCCTGCGTCGGGTGAGTGCCGATTTAAACGGACTCCCACCAAGCGCGGAGGCATTGGCAAAAACCGCGTCATCATCAACCTTCAATAAAACCCAAGTGGTGGATGAGTTGCTGGCGAATAATGAAGCCTATGCGGTGCATTGGATGACATTTTGGAATGATCTCCTGCGCAATGAATATGCTGGAACAGGTTTCATCACCGGCGGCCGCAAGCAAGTTACCGCTTGGCTTTATCCAGCGCTGTTAGAAAACAAACCTTACAACACCTTCGTCACTGAACTCGTCGCACCGGTCGCTAACTCAGCGGGATTTATCGACGGTATCGAGTGGCGCGGTGAGGTTAACGCCAGCCAGACCACAGCCGTCCAGTTTTCCCAAAACGTTTCCCAGGTTTTCATGGGTATCAACATGAAGTGTGCATCCTGCCACGATAGCTTTGTGGATCGCTGGACCTTGAAAGAAGCTTACGGTTTGGCTGCGATTTATTCGGAAAAGCAGTTGGAGTTAACTCGTTGCGACAAACCAACCGGTGAAAAAGCCGTCGCCGCATGGCTGTATCCGGAGCTTGGACAGATCGATCCTTCCAAACCCAAGCCTGAGCGACTCAAGCAGCTCGCCAGTTTGATCACGAATCCTGAAAACGGAAGAATGCAGAGAACACTCGTGAACCGCTTGTGGAAACAAATGATGGGACGCGGTATCGTTCATCCGGTCGATGCCATGAACACTGAGCCATGGAACGAAGACCTGTTAGATCTGCTTGCGAATCATCTTGTGGCTAGCAATTACGATATGAAAGCTGTGATCCGCTTGATCGCGACTTCCAAAATTTATCAAGCGCGCGCCGATGTCCTTGATGATGAGACCAAAGCTTATGTGTTCAATGGTCCCATTCGCAAGCGCATGACAGCTGAACAATTTATCGATTCAGTTCGCACAGTTATAGGTGTCTGGCCGCAGCCGGACAAAAATGCTTTCAAAGTCGCAGGCGGACAGGGTGGACAACTCGAAGTGGTGATAAAAACTCACGGCTTGCCAAAATGGGATGACAGGTCGATCCGAACCGCTTTCGTCCAGCGCGATCCATTGCAGGCGGTGCTGGGTCGTCCCACCCGCGATCAGGTCGTCACCTCCAGGCCTGATCAGTTGACCACGCTTGAAGCGATCAATCTCGCAAATGGACCCCAACTTGCGGGTCTGATCCGTGAAGGCACACAGAAGATTGGTAAAGTTGCCGATTCCAAATTATGGGTGACGCAAATTTATGAAGCATCGCTCAGTCGCAAACCAACCACGTCTGAAGCGGATATTGCGCAAACCATGTTAGGCACAGATCCGCAACCCGAGCAGGTTGAAGATTTGTTATGGTCGATTTTCATGCTCCCCGAATTTTTCTACATCAACTAAGACGATGAACTCAGAAACTTGGTACGACGAGGCCCTCCCCGAACAATCCCGCCGCAATTTCATGCGAGTGATGGGCGCATCTGCTGCTGCAACATTTCTTGGCGGTGCGCCACGCGCGATGGCTTCTGATAAACTGAAACATCCTGCAGCGAAGGCGGATGCTTGTATCTTATTATGGATGGCCGGCGGCATGGCATCGCCAGAAACTTTTGATCCAAAAGCTTACTTGCCGTATGAGGTTGGAACTCCGGTTGAGAAAATCATCAGCACCTTTCCAGCGATCAATACCGCTGTAGATAACATCAAAATTTGCCAAGGTTTAGAAGGCATCGCCAGCGTGATGGATCGCGCTACCTTGATTCGCTCTCACGTCCAGGCGGATCTTGGCAGCATATTGCACTCGCGTCATCAGTATCACTGGCACACGGGTTACGTTCCCCCGCAGACCGTCGCTGCTCCGCATATCGGCGCGTGGATGGCGAAAGTTCTAGGCGGCCGCAATGATGTCATGCCGCCTTTCATCAACATCGGCCAACGTCTTGAAGGTTTCGGTGAAAGCGAAGAGGTTAAAGCATTCACTACCGGAGGATTTTTTGGCAGCGAATTCGGCCCGATGAATCTGCCTTTCCCTGATCAAGCTTCCCAAGCCGTGCAACCTCCCGGCGGCATGTCTGCGGATCGTTTCGCGAAGCGTTACAAATCGCTTGAAGCTCTACTTAAAAAATCACCGCGCTCCAGTGAGCTCAGCGATTATCATCAGGAATCCATGCTGCGTGCTTTGGATAACGCGCATCGCTTGCTCGGATCGAAAGAGCGTGAGGCATTCGATCTAACCAAAGAGAAAAAAGAAGTGTTCGACGAATACAACACGGGTCGCTTCGGCCAAGGTTGTTTGCTGGCGAGAAAGCTGGTGGAAAACGGCGCGCGTTTCGTGGAAGTGACCACTGAATACGAACCATTCCTGCATTGGGATACTCACGAAAACGGTCACACCACCGCCGAGAAAATGAAACAGCAGATCGACCGCCCGATCACACGCCTGATCAAAGATCTCGAAGAAACAGGCTTGTTAGAACGTACCTTGGTCATTGTCGCCAGTGAGTTCAGTCGCGACATGATGATCGAAGGTGTTCCGGGATCGTCCGCAAAAGACCAGTCCCGCGCGAAAACCGATGTGCTCAAGGAGATGAAACACTATGGCTTGCATCGCCATTTCACTGGTGGATCATCGGTTCTGATGTTCGGCGGCGGTACCAAAAAAGGTTTCCTCTACGGAGCAACCGCCGATGAGCGCCCATGCTTGGCTGATAAGCCGGTGACGATCGAAGATCTCCACGCAACCATCTTTACCGCAATGGGCATCAGCCCGAAAACAGTTTATGATATCGAGAATCGCCCGTTCTACGCAACGAAAGATGGCTTGGGTAAACCGGTGATGGATATCTTTGCGTGAGGTTGTGGGATTTTTCTAACCACGAATTTCACGAATGACTCGAATAGAAGAGTTGATTAAGGAAAATGATGAAACGTTTCCAATCTTAATCATTACAGTAACACATTCGTGTAATTCGTAAAATTCGTGCCATTCGTGGTTAAAATCTTCGTCTAACACTCCACCATGTTCACCGCGAGACCGCCTCGGGAGGTTTCCTTGTATTTGGTTTTCATGTCCTGGCCGGTCAACATCATGGTTTTGATGACCTTGTCCAAGGAAACGTAATGGGAACCTTTGCTGTTCAGCGCGAGGCGTGAGGCGTTGATCGCTTTGACGCTGCCCATTGCGTTGCGTTCGATGCAGGGAATCTGCACCAAGCCGCCAATCGGATCACAGGTCAGGCCGAGGTTGTGTTCCATGCCTATCTCCGCGGCAAACTCCACTTGTTGCGGTGTGCCACCGAGATATTCTGCCAACGCGCCTGCTGCCATCGAACACGCGACGCCGACCTCCCCCTGGCAACCGACATCGGCTCCGGAGATGGATGCGTTCTTTTTATAAAGTGTGGCGATCGCTCCGGCTGTTAGAAGAAAGCGATGCACTCCATCCGGATACGGCGATTTTCGAAATCGCACGGCGTATTCCAAAACAGCTGGGATGATACCTGCGGCTCCGTTGGTGGGAGCTGTGACGACTCTACCTCCTGCGGCGTTCTCTTCATTGACTGCTAGGGCAAAAAGATTCACCCAATCGAGCACGGCGAGCGGATCGCCGGATGCTTCCTGCTCCACGCTGAGCAAATGCCGGTGCAGGTCTTTGGCGCGGCGATTGACTTTCAGTCCACCGGGCAGGATTCCACTGGTGGAAATCCCGCGCTTGATGCAGCCACGCATCGCAGCCCAGATCGCATCCAGTTGGGAACGCGTTTCGGCTTCGGGTCGGTATGCCGCCTCATTCGCAAGCACGATGTCTGAAATGGATAATTTGTTTTCCGTGCAATGTCGCAAGAGATCGTTGGCCTTATCAAACGGAAAGGGCACGACCGTGGATTGCTTGCCGGTGGTTTTATCCCAATCCTGATCACTAATGATGAAACCACCGCCGAGCGAGTAGATCACATCCTCCGCGACGACTTCGCCCGCTCTATCCAATCCGGAAAACTGCATGCCGTTCGGATGTCGTGGCAGGGCTTTCATCCGGCTGAAATCGAGATCGTTGGATGTATCAAAAGCGATCTCCCTACCATCCGGCAGGCGGAGCATCCCCGTATCGCGAATACGATCAAGCTTGGCTTGGATCAGATCGACGTCGACCTTCTCAGGCGTTTCTCCTAACAGCCCGAGAATGATTGCGCGATCTGTGCCGTGACCTTTTCCCGTTGCTGCGAGCGATCCGTAAAGTTTACAAACCACCCGCGATATCGGCTTACCCTCAAGCGAAGCCGCGAAGTTGGCCGCCGCCCGCATCGGCCCCACGGTATGAGACGACGACGGACCGATTCCTATCGAGAAAAACTCAAGGATGGAAAAACTCCGCTTCGGAGCAGATGGGGTTTCAGAGGCTTCGGGCATCGTGGTTCGGAAATTCATCAGCATCCTACCCACCGCAGATTTCATTCCAAGCAGGGAATCAGCAAGGAGTGACAGCATCCTGCCGCCCAATCCGAAAGGAACCGCGATTTTCAATCGCGACTGCAACCGCCGCATTGGCTTAGACATTTCCCATACGAGGTCGCGATTGGAAATCGCGGTTCCTTTCGGTGGGTGATCCCATCAAGCTTGTCCGTCCCTATTTTTACGATCCATCGCTTGCCGATCGGTAGATTTTCGTAATAACTCATAACAACAATATCATTCGGCAGTTCATCATGAATTACTTTTCTTGCTTTCTTCTCACCTTAGCAATGGGGTCGATGTCGTGCTCCACATCCAAATTATCAAGAGAGAGCAATGACCCCTCATTACAGCATGACTATCAGCCGTTAACGACACCAGCTCTCGAGAGAATCCATGAAATTCGAAAAACGGGCGCAAGCCAAACGGAATGGGAATCAAATCTAGCGGAACGAATTGAAATCGTTATGAGTAAAGATAGGCTAGAAAGTATTCTTTCTGAGTGGGAATTGTCTCTGCGAGATCTCAATCATTGGAAGCAACAATACAGTCGCGCTAATCAAGTGATCTTCTATGGGACTGATCTCGACGGTCGAATGTTGATCTTCTTTGATTCGAGAGATCAAAGTATTGCAACGTGGGCGAGTTGGGATCCTGAGCTCAAAACTGAAAATCAAAAACCATGAAGCTTTTTCACATCTTAATTATATTACCGATCCTAACAGGATGCTCGAATCTTCACCAAGTATCGGCCGAGAGATTTCATCAAGAAGCTAGAATGATGAATACATTCTACTCCTCCGAGTATATCGGACAAGCTGATGGGAAAGCCTACTTGCTACGTAAGCGAGCTCCGTTGATCGGGAATAAATGGAAAGAAGAAATTCTCTATACTGAAGCTAAAGAACTAGATGTAAATGATTTGAAACAACTTGAAGAAATTAAGGAGAAAAGATCCTCAAATCATTGAATGTGTGTTATAGTGCGAAATTCAAAAGAGCTATGTAGGTCTTCGCTATTCCGTTTTAGATCACGTTTTCAAAGAGATATATGCAAAGAATCGTATTACTGTTTCTGATATTTTTAGGCGGGTGCGCGACATTGCCTCGCGCGAACAAAACTTGCATTTCGAAAGATGCCGTGCGTGATCAGCATCTCTATGTGGCAAGCCACGGCTGGCATACAGGGATTATCTTGGAACCGGAAAACCTAAATCGTCTCATGCCGTCATTGGCGGATCGATTCCCGGATTGTGATTATTATGAAATTGGTTGGGGCGATGCGGGGTTTTATCAGGCGAGCAAAATCACGGTTAAAATCACTTTAAATGCGGTCTTTGTGCCTAGTGACACAGTGGTTCATCTAGTTGGATTTCAGGGCAATCCTATCGAGTATTTTAATACCAGTGATGTGCGCGAGGTTTCTGTATCGAGCGATGGCATGAAAAGTCTTTGCGCATTTGTGGAGTCTAGTTTTGCGAAAGATCAAACAGGCCTTCCGATCAAGCTCGGACATGGACTTTATGGGGATAGTCAGTTTTACGAAGGTCAGGGGAAATACCACTTATTCAATGGCTGCAATAAATGGACCGCAAAGGCGTTGTGCGGTGGGGGAGTGGAGATCGAACCGCGGTGCAAAATTTCATCTGCGAGTGTGATGAATGAAATTGGAGGTTCTTCAAGTTCGTCAAAATCTCAGCCATTGCATCGCAAAGGCCCACATCGATTCTGATCCAGAAAGGAACCGTGAATCGAAGCGCAGCGGAGATGGCCGACCATTATTCTACCATTATGTCGGCAATTTTAATCGCGACCTCGTAAGGAAAATATCTAAGTCAAACGCGGCGGTTGCAGTCGCGATTGGAAATCACGGTTCCTTTCGGCGGACCACGCCGCTCGCATCATTTTTTGGATACCATTTCAAAATCTACCCCATTTTTTCACTAACTGAGCTGCTACTTCTAACATTTCTGGATCAAATTCATTCATGTATTCTTGGAATGCGGATGATTCAGGATGTTGGAGCAAGGCCTCCTGAATCTCTGATGCGGTGGTGTGTGCGTATAGTGCATCCAGTAAGCAGGATTGAAATGCCTCTAATTCTAGATCCTCAGGATTCATTACCTTGAATGATTGATTTCATGCGTAGAAAATCTGCGCGTACATTTTCCTTAGCAGGCTCTTGGTTTAAAGTTTCCCCCAATCGTTCGAAAATCACAACTTGGGTCTGTGGACAGCGGGGAAGGGCTAGCTTAAGTAGTGAAAAAACCGCTTCAGGCACATCATCATCATGGGTGTCGCGGCGGATTGGGCGATCTCGTGCAAGTGCCGACTCCATCCATGATCCTCCGCTGATGTGCATCTCCCTGACGCGATCTAGCGGATAGGATGAGAGGATTTCTTCCGCACTGCATGAAAAGTTTTCCATCTGGCAATACACATTGTGCAAGTCGAGAACCAGAAATCCATCAATCGGCTCCAAAAGCCTTCGTAAGAACTCTCCCTGATCTTCTACGTCTTTTTTGCATAAGGCTAAAGCGAGATTCTCCATCCCGAGCGGACAGTGCATGATTTGAGAAAGTTGTTTCATCCGCTCCTGGCCGAGGTGCAATGTCTTATCTGTCAGCGGAACAGGTAAGGGCGCTCCTTGATGGAAATTTCCGGCAGACATGAATCCGAAATGTTCCGAAATGTGTTGATAGTTGCGCTGCTGCAACTCGATGCGTAATGACTCCAGCCACTTTTCATGTCTCGGTGTCCATGCTCCCGAAAGTAAGGAATAGGTTACCCCGTGGCCGAATAATTTTCCAGCATCACTGTATTCACCAATCAACATCTCTGCCCATTCCGGTATAGGATTGGATCCCCATCCCATATCGAAAGACCATTCCAAAGCATCCACTTCGCCGTCTTCTAACAATGGTAGGACGGCTTGGAGGAAATCATCCTCCAACATGAGCGATAGTCCCGATAGAATTTTGCTCATCGGCTATTCAGCCTCGTCCGCAGCCTTCGCAGATATCCTTTTTAGGCTCTTTCTTCTCAGGTTCCTTGGCTTCTTCGATTACCTTTACAGATGAAACGGAACGGTAAGGTGTTGAGTTCAAACCTTGAGCATCTGCTTGGACAACTGCTGGCAATCCTCCCTGACTCGTTCCAGTGATCGCCCCAGCTACGAGAACGGCGTTAGCCGTGCTGCGCATGGTAATGAGAGTCTTTGATGTGATTTTCATAAAAATTTCCGATTTCAAATTTCCATTATCAGTGATAGCCCCAATGAGATTTCGCTTATCAGTTATTTAGCCCATACCGCAGCCGGGACAATTATCCTTTCTAGTCTCTTTTTTCTCAGGTTCCTTGACTTCATCGTTTGTCTTCATAGATGAAACAGAACGGTAAGGTGTTGAGTTCA
>CAMCYT010000027.1 GCA_945885485.1 Prosthecobacter debontii | reverse complement strand
GGCGAGGCCGTTGGGAAGCGTGTGGCGGGTGGCTGAGGTGAGCGGATATTCCATGGTAAAGTCAGTAGACTTTTAGACGCGAGACTTGAAGACGCAAGACGCAAGAATGGAGGAATTTTAATCATAGCTCAATAGAGCTATGAAACAGTTTAGCCACAAAGAGTTCAGGACTAGAAAGTATCAGTTTACTTGCCTGCTGCGAGCTCAACCTTGTAGTCACCGATCGCCCACTGGATTCCAGCCAAGTAGTGACGCAGCACTTCCTGATTCCAATACATCTCGTGGTTGTGGCCAATTGAGCAGTAGAACACGCGGCCTTTTTGCCAGTTTCTCGCCCACGCAACTCCGTAATCGTTATCCGCACGCTTCTTGCCTTTCACTTGTGCGGATTTTTCCGGATCGAGACGCAACAACATGTGCACTTTGGATGAATCATAAGGCGCTTTCAACTGATAGATCTCTTCTTTGAAATCCAAGCGCTGACCATTGAACATCGCCACCAACGGGTGCTTTTCCTGACCTGGCTCGACATAAATATTGACCTGTGAACCAGCACCCCACGGATGGCCATCGAAGTAGCCATTGATCATTTCGCCATACTCCGCCCATTCGTAAAACGTGTCAGTCGCGGCGTGAATCCCAACAAAACCACCGCCCGCTTTGACATACGCCATCAGGTTTTCTTTGAGCTCAAGCTCGTATTTCGTTGCTGCCGCCTTCTCTTCTTCTGACATTTTGCCCAACTCTTCTTTGAAAGGCGCGAATGGATTCATGGTCGTGCTCAAGAAACAGATCGCATCGAACTGGCTGATCTTGTCCTTTTCGAAATTCGAAAGCTCATCGCTGATGACCGCCTCATATGCGCCGGTTTTTTTACCCATCTCCTCCAACGCAATCTTACCCGTCACAATCGATTGATGGCGAAATCCATTGGTCCGGGAAAACACCAACAACTTACGTGGTTTTTTAGGTTTTGCATAAGCCTGAGCCGGAATCGATGCTGAGATTTTCTCAACAGCGCCGCCAGGTGGTTGTTCTTTTGCAGGGTTATAGGCGACAACTAGGGAAGCGACGATAGCGACTGCGCATGGGGGAATGAATGCTTTCATAATCAATAAATGTTTGTTGAACTCTCTAGACCAAACTGCCAACTGACGAGTAAAAAATAATGACTTCCCACACCACAACCCTCACTGCTGCGCAAGTGAGCAAGCTCCGCGATATCCTTGAAGAGCAGAGTTTTGAGTTTGTCGAGAAGGCGTATACCATTTTTGCGGGAAAGAAGGGCAAGCTGAACATCAGTGTTTACGAGAAAGGGCCGAAAGTCCTGATTCAGGGGAAAGACACGGAAGATTTCATCCGCTTCACTCTGGAGCCTATGGTGCTTGGCGAGGCAAAATTAGGTTACGAGGAAATCATCGATCCCGAACATTTCGCGCCGCACTTCGGGATCGATGAAAGCGGCAAGGGCGATTTCTTCGGTCCGCTGGTCATCGCGGGAGTTTACACCAATGGGGAAATCACGCGACAACTTATCAAAGCTGGGATCACGGATTCGAAAAAAATCACCACGCCAGCGAAGATCCGCCAGCTTGCGGCCGTGATCAAGGCTACACCAGGAATCGAGTTCGATGTCATCGCGCTCCGCCCGGAGAAATACAACGAACTCTATGCGTCCTTCAAAAACCTCAACAGAATGCTCGCATGGGGTCACGCCACGGTGATTGAGGAACTTGTTAGAAAGCGCCCAGACTGCCCGCGAGCGCTTTCCGATCAATTTGCCAAAGCCGAGGTTTTGCAGCATGCCTTGAAGCAAAAAAACATCACGCTCACTCTCGATCAACGCACCAAAGGCGAGTCCGACACCGCCGTGGCAGCCGCATCCATTCTTGCCCGCGAGCGCTTCATCGACTGGATGGATGCAGCGACGAAAAAAATCGGTTTCAAAATTCCGCTCGGAGCATCAGCTGCGGTTGTAGCAGCTGGAAAAATTCTTGTGGAAACTCACGGGGTGGATTCATTGAGCAAATTCGCGAAGCTACATTTCAAAACCACCCAGCAGGTCACTGGTGAGCTATTTTGAAATCCGGATAACTCAGCACTGGAATTTCTAACTCTTCCGCGAACCGCAGCAACTCTTGATTTATCTGCGTGGTGACGAGAAAATCCACAGGTAGAGGCTTGCATCGATCGATTTCAGAAAGCTCCTGAGGGTGCTTGCCGGTGATATATTCCCACTCCACATCGCCGTGCAGGAAATCCGCAGGAAGCTCATATCTTTCCTCATTCTCCCCTAGCCACACCATGGCCCGATGAGGTTTACTCCCACGCACATTTTCTTTATCAAGCCATTGCGTGAGGGAGCTTCCTTTGCCCAAATAAACTTTCCAGCGTTCTTGAAGCCAAAAGCAATCTGACAGGGAGACTTTCATCGCGCTTTCCAACGCCTTCATGCAATTGGATGAGTGATACGGCTTCTCAACTGGATGGTAACGCGCGCTCCATTTTCCCGGAGCAATAGTGCGCAAAGATAGCGCTAGCACTTCGCACTTACTCCTTCTAACTAATAAACTTGGCAGTGCACTTACCCGTGTTAATCGCCCGAAAAAACTGACGACTTCCCCCTGCATGCCTACACGTTGATCCGCCAAAATCCCAATTATCCCATTGTCTCTCAAAAATCCTCCAACCTGATGCAAACTGTCTCGTTTGGAAAACAAATGCGTCCCGTTTGTTTCCCTCAAATTTAAGACTCGATCATTTAAAATGAGGTTATTGAGCGGACGGTAGAAAGCGCCGATTTTGCTACCTTTTGGGAAAAGACGATTCATTCGCGCTAACAACTCCCAGTTGCCCATGTGCGCAGCCAGAAGCACGACTCCACGACCTTGTGCGAAAGCCTCTTCTAACAGTTCTGGATTTTCAACCACTAGTAAATCCTCAATTTTTCCGCCTTCTGATTTAACCGAAATCAATGTGCTCAGTAAATTTGCCACCGTGCGGATGAATGAAGCTCGCGCCATCTTTTCAGCCTCTTCAAAGTCAAGCGGCGCATAGGCGATTCTTAAATTTCTCAAAATGAGCGCACGGCGTGATTTCATTATTGGCCAAACGATCTTTCCGATAAGCTCACCGAGCCGGAACACATCCTCAGCAGGCAAAAACCGCATGATTGCCGACACTAGCGAATGCCCGATAGCCTCCAGTCTCCAACTCAGTCTTTTTGCAAAACCCGCAGCCATCTAATCCAGTTCCTCTCTCCTGCCTAGCGTGATCGCCAATCCGATCGATCCCACGAAAATAAAATAGCATGCCAGCAGCTCGAGATAGCTTTTACAAATTTTGGGGATCTCCGGAGAAAACGCATCCCCCATGGAGGCCTGCCAAAACTGTTGTGTACCGATTACGCGACTGAAGACATATATGATCAACAACGCCGCGCCTATTAACCCTGCGCCTGCATGATGTCCTAGGGTGGAGAAAAATTTCAACATGACATACCGATGCCGAGCGAGGGTGATGAGAGCCATCAGCACCAGCAGCCCAATTACCCAGACATCGGGAAAAGGCCACTTCATGATTCCAGAAATGAAATCCTCAAGCTCGCCAACCAATGCCGCCGCCAAGCCAAATGCGAGCACCCGACAAATGCAGCGCCGGTGACCGGAATGCGCCATTGCCCCTAGCATCACTGCCGTAGATGCCGCGAGCAAAGCTGCCTGTAACAGCTCAACCGTGCCACGCTCCATAGGCGCGCCCAGCTTGTTCGGCAACCATGCAGGCAGTAAAATCGCCACGGATCCAAAACAAACCAGCACTCCCCGGAGCAGAGTTTTCTTCCATGATCCTGGATTGGATTTGCGGCTTTGGGTCATAGGCACCCCTTTGCCTAAATCGTTTTCACCCTCTTTTGCAAGGCGGATGAACCTAAACTGATAACATTCCCTGAGCTTGCGATGCCCGCGTTTGTCGCTATTCTGACTGCAACGTGAAGACGCTTTTTGAAAAAATCTATGACCGCGAGATCCAAGCGGACATCATCCACCATGATGCGATTTGTTGTGCCTTCAGGGATATTTCTCCTAAAGCCCCCACTCACATCCTGATTATTCCGCGCAAACCCATTCCCAGAATCGGCGATGCCAGCACAGCAGATCAGGAAATTCTCGGCCATTTGTTACTCACGGCTGGGAAAATAGCGCGCGAGCTCGGAATCGATCAAACGGGTTTCCGCACGGTCATAAATCACGGTCCCCACGGCGGCGAAACTGTCCCTCACCTCCACGTCCACTTGCTGGGAGGCAGACAACTCACATGGCCTCCAGGCTAATCATCATGATTACAGCACGATTTTTCCAACTTTTCACCGGCATCTGCGCGACTGCCGTTTCCTGCCATCCCCAACCTGCGAAACCCAAGGTCGAGCGGGTCGTCATGGTTCATGGAATTTTCGAAGACGGTAAAGCCTTCGATTCCTTGAAGAGGCGTCTCGAATATCACGGCATTGAATGTTACGTGCCGAAACTCAAGCCCGCCGACGGTAGGGGCGGTTTAGAAAATCTCGCCCAAGGTTTGCAGCGCGACATTGATCAAGAATTCGGCACGGAAGAACCATTCGGCATGGTCGCGTTCAGCATGGGGGGATTGGTTTCGCGTTACTACTTGCAGGAACTCGGCGGTGCGGATCGCTGTGAAACTTTCATGACCATTTCCACTCCGCATCACGGAACCAAAATCGCGCACGCTTACCCAACTAAAGGCGCCCAACAAATGCGCCCGGGTAGTGAGTTCCTGCATAAACTCGAAGCATCAGAAAACAAATTGAAGGACATTCCCATCGTCTCTTACCGCACTCCTCTAGATCTGGTCATCATTCCCACAGATTCGTCCGTTTGGGATCGGGCAGAAAATCGCTCATACCGTGTAGCTCTCCATCCGCTCATGCTCCACACCAAGCCGGTGCTGGATGACATCGAGAAACGCCTTGTCCGCTAATCTATAGCCCTATCCATTCATGAAATTGCATTATCTTATTCTAATAGCCTCGCTTGCTTCGTCCGCATGCGTTCCGGGAAATCCTCAAGCAGGCGAGGCAAGCAGCGGCCTAACAGAAACTCAGAAGGCAGCCATCGGTAAAAAAATCTGGCAAAACGAATCCGGCGGAAAAGTCGATGGGCTCACCGCATGGAACGTGGGCGAAGAATTTCCCTCGCTCGGTATCGGGCACTTCATTTGGTATCCTTCAGGCTTCAACGGGAAATTCAAAGAGAGTTGGCCGGACTTCATCGCCTACGCGAACAGCAAAGGAGCAAACCCGCCAACCATTGCAAAAGTCGCCGATTCTCCATGGAACACCCGTGCTGAGTTTCTCAAAGATTTCAGATCACCTGAAATGAATGGCCTGCGCAACTGGCTCGCAGCGACCGTGAACTTGCAGACAGATTTCATCGTCGAGCGCTCACGTGCGGCATTCCCAAAAATCCTCGCGGCTGCACCGCCGACTGAACGCTCGAAAATCCTAGCGAACTATCATAAAGTTGCCTCAACTTCACAAGGCACTTACGCCTTGATCGACTACATCAATTTCAAAGGCGATGGCACCAGCCAGACGGAAAAATACAAAGGCCAAGGCTGGGGACTGTTACAAGTTCTCGGCGGCATGGAAGACGTTGGCTCAGGTCCAGCAGCAGCTAAAGAATTCTCCGCCTCCGCCAAACGCATCCTCTCACGCCGCATTCAAAACTCACCACCCCAACGCGGTGAGGCCCGTTGGGAAGAAGGCTGGCACAACCGCTGCGATACTTATGCTAAAGCGTTAGAATAGTGAATGATGAAGAGTGAAGAGTGAAAGGGTGGTAAAGCCATCCTCACTATTTACTCTTTCGAATTTCACTCTTCACTCTTCATCATTCACTATTCCTTATGATACCCGCGCGCAAGATCATGTATGAGGTTACGACCAGCCTGCGGCAGTATCTATATCGCTTTGATCGGCTGCGGGAAATTCCGAATCTCTATCAGGACTTGACGCGTTTCACGGGTGCAGTGCCATACGAGGACACGCGAGGCCGTGAAACTCTTTGGCTGACGGTCATGTATCCGCAGGATGTCAGCGATGATTTGCGCCGAGGGTTGATCCGGATTTACAGCGAACTAAAAATCGGTCGCGATGCCGCGGAACAAGAACACGAGCATCTCATGGTGGATCGGATCGATTTCGGGGATTTCGGAAACTCCAAGCCGTTTCGCATCCGGGTCACGAACCTTTTCAACGACAACTCCGACTATTTCTACGTGAAGCAAGCCGATGCTTCGCGAATCTACGGGCTGGAGCTGGAGCACATTCTCTCTCCAAATCGGATCAACTACATCATGAGTGGAAACACCCTCATCGAAGAACACATCGCCGGAGTCCCAGGAGACATGTTCATGCGGGATTATTTAACCAATCCCGCGCTCAACAAAGTACGTATCGCCAAAGAGTTCACGAAATTCACCGAGCGCTCTTTCATCCGGCTGTTAGGCGATATGCGCAGTGTGAACTACGTGGTGGATATAACGCCGGACTTTGAGGAAGTGCAGTATCGCGTCCGACCCATCGATTTCGATCAGCAATCCTACGAAGGCAACGGCAACATTTATTTGGCATTTCGTTTTAACTCAAACCGACCCGTGACCCGACTCGCCTTTGAAGTGTTGAACCGGAAATCGATTGATCAATACGTCAACGAAGAGCACGCGCAGATGGCGAGAAGAGCGAAAGTGGAGTCTACACGCCTGCGTTCCTTGCTCGGAATCATGCGCCGCGAACAGATTGCGCCGGAAGAGCACGTCCGTAGATTGGCGTTCGATCTCAACCGCATGCACGGAACCACGGATTTCAGCGATTGCAGATCCATGGGCGAACTGACCGCGGAGCATATTTCTCTGATGTTGGGCGTTTAGATTTCCTGATCCCAGAGGGATCAAAAATATTAACATGGAATAGAGAAGCGCATTGCTCTGATACTGCCGCTTGATTTTCCTGATCCCAAAGGGATCAAAGACATTAGCCCGGGGTCATGACCCCGGGACCCACGCCCCAAAAAACAGCACCCTGAAGGGGTGCCAGAATCGTAACATCACCTACATCGATTCCTCTGCGACCCACGTTGGGATCGGTTTTCATTTTTCTGTATTCCCGGGGTAGTCGTCGCTCTGCTCCTCAACCCCGCGCTAATTTCTGGAATCCCTGCCGGGATTATCGAATCCAGATATAGTGAACTTGACCATTTGCGCAGCAGATCGATCCACGCTATCTCTCTTTCATGAGCAAACGAGTGATGATTTATGGCGCGAGCGGTTTTGTCGGAAAAGGTCTCGCCGGCATGCTAAGTTCTGAGGGCTGGGAAGTCATCGGAGTCAGCCGCAAAGGCACGGGCGATGCCACAGGCATTTCGAAATGGACCACGCCAGCCAATGCCGATCTTACGGATTGCGAAGCGGTAGTGAACTTGTCCGGTGAACCCATTGATCAACGCTGGACCGCCGCAAACAAGCGCGCGTTTCACGACAGCCGCATCGGCGTGACGAATGAGATCGTGAAAAAAATCTCCGCTCTCAACACAGAACACAGGCCAAAAATTTTACTCAACGCCTCAGCGGTCGGTTACTACGGCGGACGCGGTGATGAGTTGTTAGACGAACAATCGCCTCGCGGAGAAGGCTACGCCGCTGAGCTTTGCGGAGAATGGGAAGACGCGGCAATTCCCGCCGAAGCGCTCGGAGTGCGGGTAGTGCGCTTAAGAATCGGCGTGGTGTTAGGCAGAGGCGGCAAAGCTTTTGAAAAACTGCGAACTGTATTTAAAGCAGGAATCGGCGGACGTTTGGGAAATGGCATACAATGGACGCCATGGATCCACGTGGATGATTTGCGCCGAGCCATCGTTTTCTCGCTCAATCATCCTGAGTTACACGGAGCAGTAAACGGCACCGCACCGCATCCAGAAACCAATGCCGAACTCACCCGAAAATTCGCAAAAGCCGTGCGACGCTGGGTGTTTTTTCCAGTTCCCGGTTTTGTTTTGAAACTCGTATTCGGTGGCTTCGGTGGCGCGTTACTCCAAGGCCAGCGTGCTGTGCCGAAGCAATTACTGGATGCGGGATTTGAGTTTCAGTTTAGTAAACTGGAAGATGCGCTTAACGATCTTATCGATTGAAATTCCTAACCGATGGGCACAGGGAAATCGAATCTGAATCTACGCGCCTAGTATTCCTGATCCCAACGGGATCAAAGACATTAGCCCGGGGTCATGACCCCGGGATCCACGCCCCCAAAAAACAGCGCCCTGAAGGGGTGCCATAATCGAAACATCACCCACATCGATTCCTCTACGACCCGCTTTGGGGTCGGGTTTCTGTCTTTCTTATTCCCGGGGTAGTCGTCCCTACACTCCTCAACCCCGCGCTAATTTCTGTAATCCCTGCCGGGATTATGCCGATGGAGACAGAGAACCTAAATCCAAATCTTCATCCGAGTGCGGCATGGGTCTCGCGAAGGAGAGCCTCGGTGGTGTCCCAGTCGATACATGCGTCGGTGATCGACTGACCGCGAGTGAGTTCGCCAATCGGACGGGGAAACTTCTGGTTGCCGCCGACGAGGTTGCTTTCAAGCATCGCGCCGATGATTTCCTTACGACCGACTGCACGCTGGCGCACAATCTCGCGGAAGACATCGGGCATGCGGCGGTGATCCTTGGCGCAGTTGCCGTGGCTGGCGTCGATCATGATGGTGGGCGTGAGCCCTGCGGATTTGATTTCATCGATGGTTTCCATCACGTTGTCAGCGCCGTAGTTCGGGCCGCTCTCTCCGCCACGCAGGATGATATGGCAATCCGGATTTCCTTTAGTTGTCACGGCGGAGGCTACGCCGTCCTCACTCACGCCGAGAAAAGTCTGGGTCTGCATCGCCGCTTTGATCGCATTGATCGCCGGAGCAATGTGGCCGTATGAGCCGTTCTTGAATCCCAGCGGCATTGAAAGACCGGACGCCATCTGCCGGTGCGTCTGGGACTCGGTGGTGCGCGCACCCACCGCACTCCAACTAATTAGATCGGCGATGTATTGAGGTGTGATCGGGTCTAACAACTCCGTCGCTGTGGGAAGCCCTAGGTCGAGCACGTCTCGCAGGATTTTCCGGGCGATGCGTAGGCCGGCTGGGATGTCGCAACTTCCATCGAGATGAGGATCCATGATCAAACCCTTCCAGCCAACAGTGGTCCGGGGTTTTTCAAAATAGACGCGCATCAAGATGCAGAGGCGATCCGACAGCTCGCGGGCGAGCGCGGCAAGTTTCACGGCATACTCCATGCCTGCCTCTGGGTCGTGAATTGAACAGGGTCCAAGAATCACCAGAAACCGAGCATCGTTACCAAAGATGATATCTCGGATTTCCTTGCGGGATTCGTTCACGAACTCGGTCTGGGCCTCTGTCGGCGCGAATTCGGCAACCAACTCACGAGGAGTTGGCAGGGCAATATTGGATGCGATGTGAAGGTTGGATGTCTGACTCATAAGGAGGGTGGATCTGACAGCGTTTCCCCTTCGGATCTAGCAATCCCGACGGCACCCACGTGCCTATGAAGAGGCTGACTGCCGTGCGGGTCTCATGTCAAGCGGTCGATTGGTGTGAGCTGGGCCAACCTCCCTATTGCCCATCTTGCTTACTTTTTAAGAGGCCATCTGAATTGTGCGCCTAATTTACCGAATCAGCTGATTTTTCTCTTTGCAAGGCAGCGGGGCTGGGCTAAGCGTGTCGCCCGCCTATAACGGTGGTCGTAGCTCAGTTGGTAGAGCCCCGGATTGTGATTCCGGTTGTCGCGGGTTCGAGTCCCGTCGATCACCCCACTTTTTTCCTCGCTTTCGGAGCACTTTCCGAGTTCGAAGAGAGAGGTGATTTAACCGTCATTTTCTGAATGCAACCGCTGGAAAGCCGCATCCAATACAAGTTCCGCAACTCGCTACTCTTAGCTGAGGCGTTAACGCACCCAAGCTTGGCTTACGAGTCCCAGCGTCCGCATTTCGATAACCAACGCCTGGAGTTTCTGGGCGATGCCGTGCTTCAGCTCTCGGTCACCGAGGCGCTATTCAAACTTTTCCCTGATGCCACCGAGGGCCACCTCACCAAACTGCGTTCGCGTGTGGTATCCCGTAAGGCATTGGCGCGTTTCGCCGTGGCGATCCAGCTCGGGGACTACGTCTTGCTCGGCAGAGGTGAGGAGTCCACAGGAGGCCGGCGTCGGCTTTCAACATTGGCTGATGCGTTCGAATCTTTGATTGGAGCGATATATATGGATACCGGATTGGAATCCGCCAAAGAACTTATTCTCCGACTGTTTGCCAATGAGATCAATGGCATGGTCGACAGCCCCGATGAGCGGAACCCGAAAGGCGAGCTCCAAGAATCCCTGCAAGCCATCCATCCCGTTGCTCCCGTTTATCGCATCGTGAGCGAAAGCGGCCCTGATCATCGACGCGTGTTCCAAGCAGAGGTCACTTGGCAGGACAAACTGCTGGCAAGTGGCAAAGGGAAGAGCAAAAAAGAGGCGGAAGCACGTGCTGCCGCAGAGGCATTGAGACTGCGGAGTTGGTAAAGTATAGTTTAGGGTTGCGAGTTGATCGCCAGTGCGGTTGTTTTCTCTCGCTGTCAGGGATCGTGGAGGTTTGGCAAGCGAACCCCGCCAGGCCTTAATCGGAGCAACGGTAGTTTGTCCACTCTTGCCGCGGTTCCCTGGCGGCACTCTTTTTCCTGGAGAGCTGCGCCTCCGGCCGGCTTGTTTTGACAGAGAACGTCATCACGCTAGTCTCCCCCTTATGAATCGGAAATCTTTTGTCACTACATCAGCCCTCGCCGGAATGAGCATCATGGCGGGCAGCAAGTCCATGGCCGCACAGCCTGCTCCAATGCGCGAAATCGCGGTGTTCACCAAGTTTCTGGAAAAACTATCCTTTGATGAACTCGCCACAGCCATCGCTCCACTCGGGGTTGCCGGACTCGAAGCACCTCTACGAAAAGGCGGACACATCGAGCCCGATGACATGGTCGAAAAATTACCGCTCTTTGTCGAAGCCCTCGCGAAAAAGGATCTGCGCGTTCTGATCATGTCATCCAGCATCGATAAAGTGGATAAAAGCGGCTTAGCCGAGAAACAACTCCGCGCGGCAGCAAAGGCAGGCATCAAAAAATACCGTCTGCAACATCTCAAATACGATCTCACCAAACCCATCAAACCTCAGGTTGCGAATTTCAAAGTCCAGCTCACCGACCTCGCACAGCTCAACAAGGAAATCGGCATCCAAGGACTCTATCAAAACCACCGCGGCAAAGACTACGTCGGCGGACCCATCTGGGACATGATCGGAATGTTAGAGGAAATCGATGTTACCCATCTCGGCATGGCCTTCGACTTCGCCCACGCAACCGTGGAAGGAGCCAACGCATGGGAAATGAATTTCCACTCAGCGCAGCCACACATCGGCGCGGTGTTTTTTAAAGACTACAAACTAATCGGAAAGCAATGGGAGCCCTGCCCGATTGGTGAAGGCGCGGTTAACCCACTCGTAGGAAAAATCGTCTCACAAAACCTACCAAAAGACATCCCTATCGCAATCCACATCGAATACGTCAACGGCGGCGAAGTCGTCGCCAAAACCGTAGAAGCGATGAAGAATGATCTCGCGACGGTGAGGAAGTGGTTGGGCTAAGTTTGAAAACAAAAATAGAACCGCAGATGGACGCAGATACACGCGGATGTTAAATATTCATGAATACTCTGCCTGTGACACATTGGATGACAGTTTGAATTTTACATAACTCTTCTTGGATCCGTGTTCATCCGCGTTCATCCGTGGTTCTTTTTTCTTTTAAGGGCAATTAATTCAAATCAACAACTCCGGCGCAATCCTGAGAGCTTTCGCCGTGTTTCGAATATGATTCGCATTCAGACTGCGTTCACCACGAATCAGCCGAGAGGCGGTTGAGCGATCTATCCCGATTAGCTCACCCCACTTGCTGACGCTCATCCCGATATTTTCAAGATGCGCAGCGAGAAATTTGTGAGGCTTGAGCGCTGGCAATACCGCCACGTGCTGATCTTCGTAATCCGCCGCAAGCGCAGCAAGGGTATCTAAGTAATCGATTTGATCCTTGGTAAACTTATGCCCCGCCATCAGATCAATGATTTCGGTGATGTTCTCCATCTCAATTTCATCATGAATCACCCTTGGCATAAGGATGGAACAAAGAGCCGCGTAACTCTTCGGCAATTCAGAAAACTTGGCGGGCATGGATATTTGATTGGCGCGTTTCATAATGATTTCTTCCAGCGGTTTTTGCTGTATTCAGCGTGAGTCAGGATTTCCAAGATAAAGATTTTTTCAGTGTCGTAGTGGACTGCGGTGATCAGGCGATGATGGTTTCCGGCAATGTTAAAAATGGTGACGGTTTTCCCGCTAGCTACCATTGCGGGATCGGCATTGGGAAAAGCCCTTCGAACTTCGTGAAGGCTTTTCCAAACGCTTCTTTTTGCAACGGTATGCCAAGCAGCAATAGAAACTGCAGCGTTTGGATGTAGCTTGGCATATTCATTTAAGCGGCGGCGAGTGATGATACGCATGGGGGATACTTGTTGTCAATTTGACAACATCAGGAGAAGTTGTCAACTGATTGATATGATTATTTTTAAGGATCTAAGCCACGACCTCCCTCAATGCTAATGACCCATTCGTTCAGCTTTAACCTCCATCGCCTCCTTCGATCCATCCGCTTTGCCTTTTTCAAAAATCTTTAGAAATTTTCCGGCCTCCAACGTGACTGATGTGTCTAAAACATAGATGGATTTCTCACCGATTTTCTTACTGTAGTGACTACGAAGATCGATCATCCCATCGTCATCAGAAATAGTCGGTTCAACTTCAAAATGGCGTGTCTGTTTTGATTTATGATCCATGCCGCTTAAAGAGGCTTTGATACCGCTGTGCGCCAGTAGCCTAAGTTCCCCATCGCCACGGGCAGTGATAGCTAAATCGGCAGGGCGACCGCAATCATAGAGCATAAATAATGACTCAAATTTATCGAGCTCTGCTGGATCAGATGAATACATAAAAACGCGATGCGTTTTTGGATCGTAACCCGCGAAATCCTCATCAGAAATCTTAATTCCGTTTTGCTTTAACGCATCACCGATATCGAAAACCATCCCATAAAAATGCGGTTTTAGAATTTCTGGCGTTTTTACTTCTTTAAAATTGATGCGGTTGTTTGTGTTGGGCTTTTGAGCAGCAAACGGGTCTGCGTCTGTATCTCTGTCTTGTTGATTACCCAGCAGTCCCAACACATCGGGAGGTGCAGGTAACCAAACCAATCTATGTTTTTCACCTCTTAAATAGATCGTCCAAGAGCAAGGTAAAAGCTTCATCACGCCGCCTTCATTTTCCATCTACGATAAATATAGTAGAACAGAGCACCGATGCTGATCATTATCAGCAAAAGAATTGCGACGACTTTGAACCACGGGATGGGAAGTGGCATGGTGAAGGATTGATTTTGCGGCTCGCGGAATGCGCGTTCGATAGGTGTATTCCAAGTCAAGATTTCTCCGGAATTGTCGACAGACTGCGCATCATGGGAAGTTGCGGCTTTCGGGAGGTGGATGATCGTAGTTAGCCCGTGACCTTTTAGCTGCTCTTTCGTTATGAACGCCGCGCCGGGGATTGCGCGAGTGAGATCGATTTTTCGATGAAACTTCAAATCCGTGCCATGGAAATTGATTTTTGTATAACCGATCAAGTCGCGCGCTGCGCTGGGGAGCTTATCAAATGCGGGGCCGGAATTTATATTGGTTAGTTCTAGAGCATCCTTGAACGTAATGGATACGTCGATTTGGAGTTGATCCTTTTTCGTGGAAGTCTCGACGGTATAAGTTTTAAAGGCTGGAGACGCCTCCATGAAATCCACAACCATGGATTTCACGCCTTTTTCTCCACCATGAATAAGCGTAGCCGCGAGAGGGATGCTGATTTTCACTTTAGCCGTGCCTGAAGCATCGGCGTTCAGCCAGACTTCTTCGTGGCTATCTAGGCAGGAAGAAAAAACCAATGCGATGAGACAGGCAGCGATAAGTCGGATCATAATAAATCATTCAGACGAGCTACTCAGCTCTGGTCCGAAGTATTTATTAAATCTGCTTTCCCTGCAAACAAAGCTTCTAAATTTGGCAAATCCGCCGCGCTTTGTGCTGGCTGGGAAGCGATGACTTTCCCTTTGTAAAACACAAACGCACCCGGCATTTGCAGGCCATCACCGGCGAGATGACCTATCCCGCAGCCTTTGAAAACGGCGATCGCACCGCGCCACCAAACATGCGGACCGAAGAGCTCGATAAACCCACCTTTGCTCAAACCGAACGCGCGGTAGAGCTCGCAGCGAGGATCGGCGATCCTGACGACATCCGAATTCTGCCCGAGGTAATCGATTTCCTCACCAGACTGAAGCATGTGCACCAGCACCAAAGTCGCGTTGTGCCGTTTCGCCTGAAGCTCCAGATCCTGCAAGCCGCGCAAGATTTGTCGCGTGAACGTGCAGCCAAAGTGCCTGAGAAAAACTAAAACCAAAGGCGCTTCCATCGAGGCGTCCGCTAGTTTTCTGCCATCGGAAAGTTGATAGACCGCGGCGGCCTCTGCGATGGAGTAAGGTTGATTCCGTGACGGAGGAATGCCGGTATGCGCTCTTAGCGCCGCCCAAAGAATCAGGCCGAACAAGGGAAGCCAAATGATGTCGTTCACCCCGAGCATGATCAAGGCCGTGGCCGGAAGCTCATCATTGAAAACCGCGCTGCCAATCGTCGAGATCGCGACGATGGATTCGATGAAACCCAGCAGCACAATCGGCCAATGCTGAATGGGATTTTTCGCAGCGATCATCAGGCCGAGCCCAAGAAACGCCGAGATCACCCCGAACATCTGCCACAGCAGCGGTTGCCCAGGTGCCGTGCAATCGAACCATCCGAGCGCATGCGTCGGGCACAAAATCGCCCATAACGCAAACAACAGATGATACAACCCGCCAGAAACTAGAACGATGCGCATCCATCTCATGACGCTGCACTTTTCTCCACGGCACTCATAATTCATTGCCAATAATAGAAGTGAAATAGAATCCCGCAACGGAAGATTTTAACTAGCGGCCAGCAATGCTGTATACATGACAATGGAAAATACGAACCATCCAAATGGTTTTTACTGATAAAGAAGAACAGCCAGCTTAGCTCATTCCTTTTTGAAACTTCCCCTACATCTCTCCGAACAAAACCTAACTTCATCCCAAACCTTCTCCCATTTTTTACGCCACATAAATGGCCGACCGCAGGCTACGCAAGGTTTGCTGGGAAGATCGGCTTTTTTCACGTGCTTCGGCATGGATTTACGCGAGTTCAATTTGAAACTGAAGGTCGTTTTGTCAAACCGACCCTACCTGCTTTGAGCATTCCGCAGCCAGCGGCGACATCGATGCCTCGGCGTTGGCGGAATGTGCAGGGGATACCAGATTTGCGGATGATTTTTTGGAATTCCGCTCCGCTTTCGCTAGCGGCACCGGCAAAGCCGTTGGTTGGGTTCAGAGGGATGATGTTTACGTGGCTATCGATACCTTCTAACAAAGCAGCGAGTCTCTCGGCGGTTTCCGGTGAATCGTTTTTACCAGCGATCAAGGTCCACTCAAAAAAGATCCGTTTGCCGGTCGTTTGACAATAGCTTCTGCAAGCTCCGATCAGGCTTTCGAGATTCCATTTCTTACTGGTCGGCACCAAGGCGGAGCGTTCTTCTTCAGTTGACCCGTGCAGGCTGACAGCTAAGCGATAGGGTCGGTTTTCATCCGCCATGCGTAAAATGTTAGGAACGAGGCCGACTGTGCTGATTGCGATTTTTAATGGGCTTATCGATGAGCCGCGGGCATCGGAAACGATATCCATGGCTTTCATAACGGAGTCGTAATTGTGCAGCGGCTCGCCCATGCCCATCAGTACGATATTGCGCAAGCGGCGATGCGGATGAATCTGCGCCAACATCCGCCTGACATGGCGGATCTGAGCGACGATTTCACCAACTGTTAGATGACGAACGAAACCCATTTGTCCTGTGGCACAAAACACGCAACCCATCGCACAACCGGCCTGAGAACTGAGACAGGCGGTGAAACGTCCGTCGTATCCCATCAGCACAGTTTCGATAACCTGACCGTCGTTGAGACGCAGAAGATATTTCCGCGTCAGTCCATCGCTACTATGGATTTCATCATCCTGTTCGGGAGCATCGATGAAATACGACTTCCTTATCCCGACATATGCTTCAACCCACTTTTTTAAAGGCGGCAAAAAATCAATTTCTGTTAGGTCGATCGCGTGATCGCGATGTATGGCACGCCAGAGAGCTTTGGCATGATGCTTCAAGACTCCAGCATCGGAGAGTGCGGATTCAATCTCGGAAAACAACAGGCCAAGTAAAGATTGCGGGACGAGATTCACGGCTCAATAGGGACAGCTCTTGGAGGATCAACAATGACTTCTTCTTCGATCGGCTCAGCGCGAGGGGGAACGATTTCTGCTCTCGGAGGGACTGGCTCCGCTCCTGGCGGGACAGGCTCTGCCCGTGGTGGCTCAGGCTCCTCTACAGGACTAGCTTTTAAATTGGGTTTCACCAAAACAGCTTTCGGAGGCTCAATTGCTGGCTCGGGTTCTATATCGACCGGTTTAGCTTTTGGTGTTTTGATTTCACCCTTAGGCGGTGGCGCCTGACGCATACGGATTTCGACGCGTCGGTTAGAGGCCTGAGCATTCGCATCTCCCTCGATGATGAGTGGTTGATTTTTACCAAAGCCGCGTGTGAAAATTCGCTTTGGATCCATACGCATGGATTTCACCAGATACGTTTTTACCGCTTCCGCTCGACGCTCGGATAATTTAAAATTCATCTCGTCCGATCCAATCAAATCCGTATGGCCTTCGATCCAACAATACAGACTTGGATTTTTATCGATCAGCAAAGCGAGTTTCATCAAACCAACTTTTGCGTTCTCTCTGAGATCGGCGCGATTGAACTCAAAAAGCAAATCACTTGGCAGAAGTGTTTTTTTAGAAAGCAGTAAATTCTCCGGTAGATTTAACAACTGATCGAGGGATTCCACCCCATCCAGCTTCCCTTGATCGACCAGTCCATTGTTGCCCTTCTTGATCAGCTCATCAGTAAAATTAGCCATCTCGCCATCATCCACTTTGACCGAGCCTGGATCGACGATAATCTGGCCAACAGCTGCTGGTTGGAGCTCGGTCGTCATCCTGCCGAAATCTGGGAGATTCGCTTCAAGATCGAATTTAGAAGAGATTTCATTCACCTTCTCATTCACCTCGCCACTGGCGAGCGGATTGGACATTTTGAGCGCGTATTCGGGAGCGACATTCGGAGCGATATCGATGTCTACGTCTTTGGGTAAGATATCCAATAAATCGATCTCATCCAACAGGGTCGCAGTCTCATTGGGCGGAGTGATTACCGTTTCCGTAGGCGGAGGAGATTCGTCGTATGGTTTCACCTCGACCCGACTGATATCGATAGGTGCTGTGACAAGATCCGCGGATTTCATTATACCGAAAGCGAATTGTACCTGATCTAGGGAGAAAAACAGCACCACATGGAGAAGAATCGACACGACCATGGCGACCGTCGCCCAGCGCCCGAGATGATCGGGACCCGGGAGTCGGTAACTCTCGGCATCACGCGCCGCGCTCCAACGAAACTCCTGTTCCATGATTGTTATCATAAACGATGATAACGGGCTGGCAATCTCGGA
>CAMCYT010000026.1 GCA_945885485.1 Prosthecobacter debontii | reverse complement strand
CTAAATTTAGTCATCGGCCCCGGTCACCGTGCCAAACAAATCGCCACCCGTGCCGATCTCGCGAAATATTTCCCAACGATCCGCTCCCTTCGCACACCGGACAGCATGAATGAAGTGCTCGTCGCCGGTGAAAATGTCGCCAGCGCAGCGCAGTTGGCCACTTATGAAAACGTGTTCGCCGATGCGCGTGACCGCAAATTTTGGAGTAAAATCAAACTGCGGAAACTGAAGTGATTTCTTCCCTTGGAGTTTAGAGTTTAAAATTTAAGGTTTCCGCAGCGTGTCCGATCTTTTTAACAGCCCTCAGGCAAAAGCCGACAAACCCGAAATCCGCGAACCTCTCGCGGCTAGGATGCGCCCGCGCACGCTCGATGAGGTCCTCGGCCAAGATCACATCCTTGCTGAAGGGAAACTGCTACGCCGTGCGATCGAGTCGGATCGCTTCGCTTCACTCATATTTTACGGACCTCCTGGAACCGGAAAAACTTCGCTCGCCAATGTCATCGCAAAAACCACCGGCTCCCGCTTCGAGTCGCTGAACGGAGTGGAATCCAACGTCGCTGAAATCCGTGCAAAAATCGATCAAGCCAAAATTCACCGCGATCTCCGTGGCGATACGACCATTTTGTTCATCGATGAAATCCATCGTTTTAACAAAGCCCAGCAAGATGTTCTGCTTCCGCATATCGAGCGCGGCACAGTCCGTTTCATCGGCGCCACCACTCACAATCCCTACTATTACGTCAACTCGCCGCTGGTTTCGCGCTCACAAATTTTCCAACTCGAACCCGTTTCTACTGCAAACATCGTAGATCTTCTCAAACGCGCACTCGCCGATCCCGAGCGCGGACTCGGCGCGCAAAGCATCACTGCCGATTCCGATGCACTCGAGCACCTCGCGAAGCTCTCCGACGGCGATGTGCGTAAGGCTCTAACAGCCCTCGAACTCGCCACCTGCGGCGATCCGCATATCACCCTGGCCGATGCCGAGGAATCCATCCAACGCAAGGCGGTGCATTACGGCGACGACGGCCATTACGATACAATCTCCGCTTTCATCAAATCCATCCGCGGCTCGGATCCCGATGCCGCGCTCTACTGGCTGGCGAAAATGCTTCACGCCGGTGAAGACCCGCGTTTCATTTCACGTCGACTCGTCATTGCGGCCTCAGAAGACATCGGGCTCGCCGATTCCGGAGCACTACGCGTTGCGCTCGATGCCCATCACGCCCTCGAATTTGTCGGCATGCCGGAAGGCCGCATCCCGCTCGCTCACGCAACGGTTTACCTCGCGACCTCACCGAAATCAAACACCGCCTACGCCGCCCTAGCGGCCGCGATACAAGACGTCGAATCCGGCCGCACCCTCGCCGTCCCGCCCCATCTACGCACCCCGACTTCGAAAAAACTCACCAGCACCACCGGAGTTTCCGAAGAGGCGATGAAATACCTTTATTCCCATGACTACGAAGGCGCTTACATTCCCCAAGCCTACCTTCCAGAAGGACGGACTTACTACAAACCCGGAACCCAGGGACTGGAGGGTCGCATCAAAGAACGGCTCGATCACTGGCGCGCCCAGCAAAATCCCTCATGAAAATCGACATTCTCACCCTTTTTCCTGAAATCGCTCTCGCGCCGTTGAGCGATTCGATTATCCAGCGCGCGCGCGATGCGGGTTTGGTGGAAATTCACGGCCACTATCTTCGGGATTGGTCGGATGACAAACACAAGCGGGTCGATGACTCGCCATGCGGTGGTGGCCCCGGAATGGTCTTGCAGCCAGGACCATTGCACGCCGCGATCACCGCTCTGAAAAAGGAAAACACCCGCGTGATTTTAATGACTCCTCAGGGCGCGCCGCTCAAACAAGCCCGCGTCTGCGAGCTTTCGAGCGAAACTCACCTGCTCATTGTCTGCGGCCATTACGAAGGTGTTGACCAGCGCATCATCGAATCCCTGATCGACGAGGAAATATCCATCGGCGATTACGTCCTCACGAATGGAGCGATCGCCGCCGCCGTGCTTTGTGATGCGGTCATTCGCCTCATTCCTGGCGCACTCGGTGATGCTCAGTCAGCCATCGAAGAATCATTTTCTGATCCGAATCTGCTAGAAGCGCCGTGCTACACCCGTCCCATCGAATTCGAGGGCATGAAAGTCCCCGAAATCCTCCTTTCCGGTAACCACGCGAAAATCGCTGAGTGGAGAAAGCAACAAGCGATTGCCCGCACCCGCAAAAATCGGCCGGATTTGGGATGAAATAGCCGAAACTTATCATTTTCAGAAATATCGTCTTCGTGCATCCCGTAAATACCAAACGAGTTTTTCACCAAACTCATCCGATTCCGAACTAAACCATGCATATGAAATTAAAAAATCCGTTATTTAACCAAACCGCCCTCGGCCTTGCCGCGCTTGGATTACTTGCCAATCCATTGACAGCTCAAAGCAAAGAGGCAGACGTCAGCAAACCCGTGAAAGTTTTTATTATCATGGGTCAATCCAACACCCTTGAGATGGGTAAAGTCGCAGGAGCTGATAAGGACGACACTTTAGAGGGCGCCATCAAAAAGGATAAGATGTATCCTTTCATGGTCGACGAAGCCGGTGTCTGGACGATACGTAAAGACGTTCGCAACGTCGGTATTATGCAAAAAGGCGACAGCGGAAATGTTTATCGTAACGATTGGTTAACCGTCAGCGGCAACAAGATCGGCATTGAGCTCGGCATCGGACACAAACTCGGTGATGCGATCGAAGAGCCAGTCATGATCCTTAAAAGCTCGATCGGCAACCGTGGTTTGAGTTGGGATTTATTACCTCCCGGCAGTGAGTCATGGGAGTATGTCGACCCTAAAGACGGCAAAACCTATGTTTACGCAGGCTACAAAGAATCCCCAGCGAAATGGGAAAAAGGCACCACGCCTACGCCGATTGGCTGGTATGCAGGTAAACAGTATGACGATGATGTCGCTAACGCCAAAAAGGTTCTTTCGGAACTCGGAACCTACTATCCAGGTGCTACCAAATATGAAGTCGCCGGTTTCTTCTGGTGGCAGGGTGAAAAAGATTGTGGTGATGCAAGTCACTCCGCTCAGTATGAGAAGAATCTGGTTAATCTCATCGCTGCTCTTCGCAAAGACTTCAATGCTCCAAATGCAAAGTTTGTGTTAGGAACACTCGGAGAAGCAACCAAAGACAGCACGGGTAACACATTGACAGTTTATCAAGCTCACATGGCTGTAGACGGCGAAACTGGCAAGCATCCTGAATTCAAAGGTAGCGTCTCTACGGTTTACACGAACCCCATTTCAATGGGTGGTGCCGGTAATGGTCACTACGGTGGCAATGCCAAGACCTACATGAATGTCGGTGGCGCCATGGGCGAAGCAATGACTAAACTGCTTAAAAAATAATTTATAAAACTTCATTCAACGGCGACCTTCTAACAGGGGTCGCCGTTTTTTATTTCCCCTGACTCGCGGCGAGGTGTTTCTTCCATGCCTGCACGGAACGGTTGAGGTTTTCTTTGGGGTCGATTCGGATGTTGAAACATTGCAGGCCGATGGCGCCTCCGTAGCTCATTTCCTTCAATTGCTTGAGTAAGATTGAGGGGTCAAAAGTTCCTTCATCGAGCGGGCGGATCAAAGTATTCCAATCTTTTCCGTCTGCATCCGCGCCGCTGATGCTCACGCTCCAGAGTATTGGCTTTGCATCGGCAAGCGTTTTGGAAAGATCGTCGCCTGGTTGGACTTTTAAAAAATGGCACAGATTGAAAGCCACTCCGACGTTGTCGCAGCCCGTGGCTTTGGCGATTCTCACGGCGTGATCGACACGCTCGATGTAGAATTTGTCGTGTGGATAAATCACGACTTTGAGCCCGGCCGCTTTCGCTTTCTCGCCTATCTCTTTCACCATCGCAATTGCCTGCGTGTCGTTCGGGTCATTTCCGCGTTGGACGTTGAGTTCTATCAACGCATCGGTTCCTTTTAGGATATCAATCGCTTCGTTAATCTCATTTCCATAACTGAAATTGTCAGCGTTCACTTTTCCACCGAGATACACACTGAACATTTTCAGTCCTTCTTTTTCACAAGTCGCTTTGAACTGCGCGAGGTCTTTGGGGTAGACCGAACCGACTCCTTGATAGCCGAGTTCCTTGATGAGTTTTACGCCTTCCTCAGCTGACTTGAATTTCATCCCGTTTTGGAACGGATAAAAGCTCGGTTCGAAAGGCGCTTTTGGTTCTGCGGCAACAGCCATCGCACTGATGCAAAACAGCCAAACGAGAACGCGGGATGCGAGATAGTGGATTTTTTCCATAACTCATAACATCCAGATGAAAATCCGGACTGGCAAGATTAAGAAAATCGCTCCATAAAATATTTCACATCATGATGAAAACCCTCAGCTCTGTCTTTTTGTTCGTTTTACTCATGGTTTCATCCCAAGCAGAGACTGCACGTCCGAACGTTTTGCTGATCATGGCTGACGATTTGGGATACGGTGATCTCACTAGCTACGGAGCCTTAGATATGCGGACACCGCATCTCGACAAGCTGATTTCCGAAAGCATGCGTTTCGATCAATTCCAAGCGAATAGCTGTGTCTGTTCTCCCACCCGCGCTGCTCTTCTGAGTGGACGCTATCCAGAGTTGGTCGGAGTCCCCGGAGTGATCCGCCATTATAAAAATGGCAATTGGGGACATCTCGATCCGAACAGCACGATGCTGCCAGCGATCTTTCAAAAGAACGGCTATCATACCGCGCTCATCGGCAAATGGCACCTCGGCTTGACGGATGAAAATCTACCGAATCAACGCGGCTTCGATGAATTCCACGGTTGGCTCGGCGATATGATGGACGATTACTGGAAGCACACCCGCGCGGGTCAAAACTACATGCGCTTGAATGCGGAGAAAATCGAACCCGAGGGCCACGCCACTGATCTTTTCACCGAATGGGCTATCGCATCGATAGCGCGATGCACAAAATCTAACAAGCCATGGTTCCAATTTCTCGCCTACAACGCGCCACACGATCCGATCCAGCCGCCGCCGGAATGGTTAGAAAAAGTCAAACAACGCGAAACAGGGATTTCAGACAAGCGTGCTGGCATCGTTGCACTCATCGAACACATGGATGATGGGATTGGCAAAGTGCTCGCGGCGTTGGAGAAATCCGGCCAAGCCAAAAACACCATCGTTGTTTTCACCTCGGATAATGGGGGCGATTTAAAGCATGCCGCCAACAACGGCCAGCTTCGTGACGGTAAAGGAACGCTTTACGATGGAGGAATCAAAGTCCCGACATCCATTCGTTGGCCGGGAAAGATCCAAGCCACCAAAAGCGATTTCCGTGCCTTGACCATGGATCTCATTCCAACTCTCGCCGATCTCTGCGGAGTCCCCATCGAACTCAAGCTCGAAGGTCGCTCGCTCAAGCCGCTTTTGCTAACCGGCAAACAACCTGCCTTTGAACGACCTGAATTTTACATGTGGCTTCAGAAAACCACCAAGCAAGCCATGCAAGAGGGCGATTGGAAAATCATCCGTGAAGATATCAAAAGCCCTGCTGAATTATACAACTTGAAAATCGATCCGCTTGAGGCGAATAACCTCGCCGCTAGCGAGCCCGAGCGCTTGCAAAAAATGACCGCGACCTTGGATGCCCATCTCGCCGCAGCGCAACTCGTTCCGTGGCAACAACCGAAAAAATGAGAGGCTGTCTGAAAATTCAGCAAGCAAAACGGGATGAGTGTTTTAACCGCAGATGAACACAGATGAACAAGATGGACGCAGATGGAGAATACACATGAAGATTGGAAATGTTGTATTCTTCAGTATTTAATTACTCTTCAATCTGCGTCCATCTTGTTCATCTGCGGTTAAATTCCTCTATTTTTGGTTTTTCAGACAGCCTCTGAGATATGCGTGGCAGAATTTTCACATTGCCCGAGACGGTCATTTCGCTGCATCGTGTAAGCATGTCGGAAAATTCATATACAGTCACATCAAGCACAGGTTGGTTCGGAAGAATCGGTGGTGCGATCAAGGGCCTTATCGTCGGGTTGATATTGATCGTGGTTTCGTTTCCTGTGCTTTTCTTGAATGAGGGACGCGCTGTGAAAACCCAGAAGACTCTCGAAGAAGGCGCAAGCAGCGTGGTGAAAGTTTCCGCCGATGCGGTGGACGCGCAAAACGATGGCAAGCTGGTTTACCTTACCGGAAGCGCTACTTCTGAGGGCGCGCTTTCCGATGATCAGTTCAAAGTTACTTCAGAGGCTTTGAAGCTTCGTCGCAAAGTGGAAGTCTACCAGTGGAAAGAAGAGAAAAAGACCGAGACCAAGAAAAAGCTCGGTGGCGGTGAGGAAACGGTGACGACCTACGATTACGTCAAAGAGTGGTCGGATCGGCCCATCGATTCTTCCAATTTTGACAAAAGCAAGGAATACAAAAACCCCAAACCCGCGCTCAGCGAAGCGGAGTGGGTGAAAGATACCATCAAGCTGGAGGCGTTCATGCTGTCGCCCGGATTGGCTGGACAGATTGATAACTTCTCCGCACTTCAAGCACCGGCTCCGGCAGAGTTGCCTGCGGAAATTGCCGGAAAAAAACTACATAAAGATGGTTCGGGATTTTACCTTGGTGTAGATCCGGCGACTCCTGCCATCGGTGATATGCGCGTGAGTCATGAGGCGGCACCGCCCGGCGCGGTTAGCGTCATCGCCGTGCAAAAAGGAAATTCCTTCGAGCCCTTCACCGCCAAAGCTGGCGGAACGATCGAAATGCTCAGCAGCGGCGCAGTCACTGCAGAAACTATGTTTGCAGAAGCTCATGCATCTAACAGAATGTTGACTTGGGGGCTACGTCTGCTTGGTGTCGTCCTGATGTTTATCGGTTTCAGCCTGCTGTTCCGTCCGCTCTCAGTGCTGGCGGACGTGGTGCCGTTTATCGGAAATATCGTTGGGGTTGGAACGGGTATCGTAGCTCTCTTGCTCAGCTTGCCGCTCTCATTGCTGGTTATCTCCGTGGCATGGATTTTTTACCGCCCACTGGTCGGGGTTCCGCTCGCTATTGCGGCAGTCGTTGGTTTTGCATTCCTCATTCGCAAGCTCATGGCAAACAAGAAAAGCCAAGCCAGTCTCGCGATTTAAGAGAAATGCATTTATGAAAAAATTCGTATTCGTAGGATTGTTTTTATGTTTGGGCTTGTTGGTCACTCATGCTGAAACCACCCGACCCAACATCCTCTTCATCGCCGTCGATGATTTGAACGATTGGGTGAGCCCGCTCGGCGGACATCCGCAAGCGAAGACGCCGAATTTTGATCGACTCGCAGCGATGGGTGTGACTTTCACCAACGCGCATTGTCAAAGTGTCTTGTGTAATCCCTCGCGGACGAGCGTTCTAACAGGAATGAGGCCGACCTCGACCGGTATCTACGGATTGTCTCCGTTTCTTCGTGATACACCGCAGCTCGCACATTTGAAAACCCTGCCCGAACATATGCGTGAGCTGGGATATCGCACCCTGATGGCGGGAAAAATTTTCCACGGCGGCTATGGCCGCAAAGCGGGTGAGCAGGATTGGGATGAAGTCGGCCCAGGTGTGTCCGGCGCGCCTTTTCCCGCTAAAAAATTGGTCAACACTCCGAGCCCCATGAAAGCGGTCGATTGGGGTGTGTTTCCACACAAAGACGAAGACAAGGATGATTATAAAGTAGCGAGCTGGGCAGCGGAGAAACTTGCCACGATGCCGTCTGATCAACCGTTCTTTTTATCTGCCGGTTTTTTCCTTCCGCACGTTCCCTGCTTTGTGACGCAGAAATGGATGGATCTTTATCCGGAGGAAACGCTCATGCTGCCCGAAGTGATCGAGGGAGATAGAGCCGACACCCCGCGTGCTTCCTGGTGGCTGCACTGGAAGCTTCCGGAACCGCGACTGAAATTTCTCAAAGAGAAAAACGAGTGGAAAAACCTCGTTCGCTCCTATCTCGCATCCATCAGTTTCATGGATGCCCAACTCGGTCGGGTTCTGGATGCTTTGGAAAAATCCCCGCATGCCAAGAACACGATCATCGTGCTTTGGTCGGACCATGGTTGGCATCTTGGTGAAAAAGACATCACTGGCAAAAACACGCTATGGGAGCCATCTACCCGTGTGCCATTGATGTTCGCTGGCCCCGGCTCCGCAACCGGAACGAAATGCGCGGAATCGGTTGAGCTGTTAGATATTTTTCCCACGCTATGTGAACTCACGGGATTGCCATTACCCAAACAACTGGAAGGTCACTCGCTCGTGCCGCAATTAAAAGACGCGACCACCGCTCGTGAATGGCCGGCGATTTCCAATCACAATCCCGGCAACAACACGGTTCGCGATAAAGATTGGCGCTACATTCAATACGTCGATGGCTCCGAGGAGCTCTACGACATGAAAAACGATCCGAATGAATTTAAAAACCTCGCCAGCGATTCCAAATACGTCGCCGAGATCACGCGCTTGAAAAAATGGATCCCGGAGAAACAAGCACCTCATGCGCCTAAAAGTAAGGATCGGATTCTGGAATATCGGGATGGAGTGCCGATCTGGGAAGGAAAACCCATTCATCCGAAAGACCTTATCCCGGGCATCGAAGCGCCGGAGTAGGGTTTTAGTCTAAAAGCAACAGGAGTGCGGAGGCTCGCCTCCGCCAGAGAAGCGGAGCTTGCTCCGCGTGGTGATTAGGTGAGTTTATGGAAATGCAAACCACCTGCAACGGAGCAAGCTCAGTCCAGCGCAAGGCGGGAGTAAGCTCCCGCACTCCTTGTTAATTTTCCCCGACAGAGATTCTGGGTTGCAGGGTGGGCTTTCCTGTTGCATGAGGTGTGGCGAAATCATGGCCGCTACATCATCCTTCCTCGCCCGACACATCGGACCTTCAGAATCTGAGAAATCCGAGATGCTCAAACAAGTCGGTCACGGCACGCTCGACGAACTCATTTCCGAAGCCGTGCCTGCCGGGATCCGCATGGAAGGGGAGATGAATCTGCCGCCCGCGCTTTCCGAGCATGAAGCTCTGGCATGGCTGCGTGCATGGATGAGCCAGAACCAAGTTCTGAAAAGTTTCATCGGCCAAGGTTACTACGGCACCCTTACACCGGGCGTGATTTTAAGAAACATTCTGGAAAATCCCGGTTGGTACACGGCTTACACGCCTTACCAAGCTGAGATCGCGCAAGGTCGCTTGGAGGCGTTGTTGAATTTCCAAACCCTTATCACCGATCTCTCCGGACTCGATGTCGCGAACGCGTCCTTGCTCGACGAAGGCACCGCCGCCGCCGAGGCCGTGACGCTTGCGCTTTCCGGAAAACCGAAAGGCAAAGCCGTTTTCATTTCCGATCGTTGCCATTTGCAAACCATCGATGTGGTAAAAACCCGTTGTGAGCCGCTTGGCCTGGACGTGATCGTTGGCGATTGGCAAACTTTCGATCCTGCTTCTACTGAGAATCTGTTCGCAGTGATCGTGCAATATCCAGACACCCGCGGGCGCATCGACGACTTTTCTAACTTCTTCGAAAAATCACAAGCCGCCGGCGCGGTCACGATCTGCGCAGCGGATCTGCTTGCGCTGACTTTACTTAAATCTCCTGGCGAATTCGGAGCCGATATCTGCGTCGGTTCTTCCCAACGCTTTGGTGTGCCGCTCGGTTTCGGTGGCCCGCATGCCGGTTTCATGGCTTGCAAAGACGCGTTGAAACGCAAAATGCCGGGTCGCTTGATCGGTGTATCCATCGACGCACAAGGTAAGCCTGCCTATCGACTTTCCCTTCAAACCCGCGAGCAACACATCCGCCGCGACAAGGCGACTTCTAACATCTGCACCGCGCAGGTGTTGTTGGCAGTGATGGCATCGATGTATGCGGTCTATCACGGTCCGGAAGGTTTGAAAGCGATCGCCGGTAAGATCCACTCACAAGCACGCGAACTGAAAGCGGCGTTGGTTGCTGGTGGTTACGAGATCGAGGACGGTGCGTTTTTCGATACGATCATTGTCAAAACCGATAAGGCACACGCTTTGGTCGATGCCGCACCAGAACACGGCTTTAATTTGCGTTTGATCGATGATTCACACGTTGGAATTTCTCTCGATGAAACCGTCGTCTCTCAGGATATCTGGTCGTTGTGCCGTTTTTTCGAAGTCTCGCGCATCGATGGTGTCGCCGGAAAAGAATGGGACGCAGCGTTCGACCGCACTTCCAAATTCCTCACCGCGCCGGCCTTCAACGCCTATCATTCCGAAACGGAAATGCTGCGTTACATCAAGCGCTTGGAGTCGAAAGACCTCGCGCTCAATGAATCGATGATTGCACTCGGTTCCTGCACGATGAAGCTCAACGCGACTTCTGAAATGCTTCCCCTAAGCTGGCCGGAAGTTTCATCGATTCATCCGTTTGCACCGAAATCTCAAACTACGGGTTACATCGAAATGCTCTCGCAGTTGGAAAACTGGTTGGCGGAAATCACTGGCTTCGCGGCCGTTTCGCTGCAGCCAAATGCGGGCTCACAAGGCGAATACGCAGGTCTGCTCGCCATTCGTCGTTATCACGAATCGCGCGGCGAAGGTCATCGCGATATTTGCCTCATCCCTGTTTCCGCACACGGCACCAACCCTGCCTCCGCAGTCATGTGCGGAATGAAAGTGGTCGGCCTGAAATGCGATGAGCGCGGCAACATCGATATGGCTGATTTGATCGCGCGCACCGAAGAGCATCGCGACAATCTCTCCGCGTTGATGGTGACATATCCGTCCACGCACGGCGTGTTCGAAGAAACGATACGTGAGATCACTTCTATCATCCACGATGCCGGCGGACAGGTTTACATGGACGGGGCGAACATGAACGCGCAAGTCGGACTCACTTCGCCAGGCTTGATCGGCGCGGATGTTTGCCACTTGAACCTCCATAAAACTTTCTGCATCCCCCACGGCGGTGGCGGACCAGGTGTCGGCCCTATCGGTGTTGCGAAGCAACTCGTCCCCTTTCTTCCAGGTCACTTCGAGATGAAAGACAAGAGTCATGCTGTTTGCTCTGCTCCTTACGGTAGCGCATCCATCAATACAATTTCATGGATGTATATAGCCATGATGGGTGCATCCGGACTCAGAACCGCCACCGAGATTGCGATTCTCAATGCGAACTACATGGCAAAACGCTTAGGAAATTTTTTCCCCATCCTTTACACTGGAAAAACCGGCTTGGTGGCGCATGAGTGCATCATTGATGTTCGTCCGATTTCGGATCAATCCGGCATCACGGTGGAAGATGTCGCCAAACGCTTGATGGATTACGGCTACCACGCGCCGACCATGTCATGGCCAGTGACTGGCACACTCATGATCGAGCCTACTGAATCGGAATCCAAAGTTGAGCTCGACCGCTTCTGCGATGCGATGATTTCGATACACGGCGAAATCCAAGAAGTCATCGATGGGAGAATGGATGCAAATGATAACCCGCTCAAAAACGCACCGCATACCAGTGCAGTGTTGTGCGGAAACGATTGGACGCATCCTTACTCACGCGAGCAAGCCGCCTTCCCACTGCCTTACCTCCGCAATCACAAGTTCTGGCCAGCTGTTGCGCGCATCGACAACGTCCACGGCGATCGCAACCTCGTCTGCACCTGCGATTCGGTCGAGGCGTATGCGCAGGGGAGTTAATGGAGTCTTAATGGACCGCGCGAGTCCACTCGCGCTCTTTAAATAAGCGCGACTGGAGTCACGCGGTCCAATTCAATGATTGACTCGCGTAATAAATGTGTTCAAATGAACATATGAAATATGTCCAGTCGCGCGGGTGGTATCAACGGGGATATCTGCCCCATCTTGAAATGAGCAGCAGGGTAACGGGAATCACCTTTCGTCTAGCAGATTCACTTCCGAAGCATGTCATAGAAAAATTGAAGCAACTTTATGAAAACACACCTGATTCAAAAGATGCATCAGAACTAGCCCGTAAAATTGCCGAATATGAAGATGCAGGAATGGGGCGTTGCTGGTTACGCGATCCAAGATGCGCTGCTGTGGTAGCGGATGCGCTAGGCCATTTCGATGGTGAACGCTATGACCTCATCGAATGGTGTGTGATGCCGAATCATGTGCATGTAATGATTCGTCTGCGTGCTGAACACAGTTTCGTAGAGGTGGTGCGTTCATGGAAAAATTTCACAGCTCGGAAAATCAATCAACTGGTAGGCAGATCAGGTCGTCTCTGGGCAGTAGACTTTTTCGATCGACTGATAAGAGATGAAGAGTATTTATCACGTGCTCGGCGATACGTCCGCATGAATCCTGTAAAAGCAGGGCTATGTCATACACCAGAAGAGTGGCGTTGGAGTAGCGCTTGGAAGGAATGAAGCAAGGACTGTGTTGTGTCTTAATGGACCGCGCGAGTCCACTCGCGCATTTATGGAAGAGCGCGACTGGAGTCACGCGGTCCAATTCATAACTCCTACCTCAATAACTCCGTCCCCAGATCGCGATGGTTTGGCTGGGTTTGCCGGTGAAGAAACAAGCGCCGTCGACTTTTTCTAACAGTTCTTTGGAAAGCCCTGCTTCCGGAATTGGCAAGCAACGGATGGTGATTTTGTGTTGTTTGGAAAGTTGCTCTTCCTCATCGGAAGTTCCCGCCCATGGCGTTAGTAACCAACCTGGATTCTCTTTACTCCAATGCGCGTGAAACTCTGCCACATCATTGCAGGCAATGATATTGGCATCGCGGAATTGGGTCGCGTTGTTGAGTAAGTTGTCATGAATGTTCTGCAAAATATCCGTCACTTTTTGGATAAATTCTTCTTTATCCATGAAGCTCTTCTCCGTCGGCGCTTGATCGCGACGCTGCATACAAACTTTACGGGATTCGATATCGCGAGGCCCGATCTCGATGCGGATCGGGGTGCCTTTTTTCACCCAATCCCATTTTTTCTGGCCGCCTTGGATATCGCGAGTATCGACATTCACACGGATCGGATCGCCGTGGAAGGTGCGGGTGGTCCTGAGCGTTTCCGCCAGTGCCTGACACGAGGCTAGCACGGCCTCTTTGGTGTCTTCCTTCGGAGTCACGGGAATGATCACGACCTGTTTGGTGGCGACGCGTGGTGGCAGCACCAAGCCGTCATCATCCGAATGCGCCATGATCAAGGTGCCGATCAAACGGGTGGAAACTCCCCACGAAGTGGTGTGCGCAAAATCCTGTGTGCCATCACGACCCGTGAAAGAGATGTCCTGTGCTTTAGAGAAATTCTGTCCGAGATAATGCGAGGTGCCTGCTTGGATGGCTTTTCTATCTTGCACCATCGCCTCGACTGTTAGAGTCATGTCTGCGCCGGGGAAGCGCTCGTTTTCGGTTTTCTCGCCGGGAATGACAGGTATCGCCAAATGATCGCGGAGGAACTCTTCATAGAGTCCGTGGATCATGCGCGTTTCAACGATGGCTTCCGCTTTCGTTTCATGCGCGGTGTGGCCTTCTTGCCAGAGAAACTCTGCGGTTCTCAAAAACAAACGCGGCCGCATCTCCCAGCGCATCACGTTGGCCCATTGGTTGATCAACAACGGCAGATCGCGATACGATTGCACCCAACGCGCAAACGCCGCGCCGATAATCGTCTCCGATGTCGGACGGATCACGTAAGGCTCCGCGAGTTCTCCGGTCGGGATCATTTTCGTTTTTCCCGTGACCTCATCTTTTACCGCCTCAAGCCGGTGATGCGTCACTACCGCGCACTCCGTCGCAAAACCCTCGGCATGCTCCGCTTCCTTTTCCAAATACGACAACGGAATCAATAAAGGGAAATACGCGTTCTCATGCCCGGTCGCTTTGAAACGTCGGTCGAGCTGCTGCTGGATCAACTCCCAAATCCCATAGCCCCACGGCTTGATCACCATGCAGCCTCGGGTCTCCGAGTTCTCCGCTAAATCGGCGGCTTTGATGACTTGTTGATACCACTCAGGAAAATCCTGCTCACGGGTTGGTTGGATGGCGGTTTGGGATGCGGACATGACGTTGCGGAAACTTTTTCCATCCCGCTCAACTTTGCAAGCCACGATCCACTTCGTTTGATGATGGCGAGTATTCAGGGGTTGCTCCTTGGTGGAACTCTGGTTATTTTCTCTACATGATGAAACGTCGTTCACTCTTTACCATGATTCCTGCCGCTTCGGTGCTGTTGGCTCTCCGTTCCAAAGGCGCTCCCATTCCGCAAGCGGCTGTCACGGCAGCAGGTTTCGGGATCACCGTGCAATGCTGGTCGCTCAAAAAATTCAGTTTGTTTGAAGCCATCCAAATGGCAGCTAGTGCTGGCGTCGGTGGAGTCGAGGTGTTTTCCGGCCAAGCTTTGGGCGGCGGTCACGACAAGGTGAACTTCGGCCCGGGCATGCCCGAGGATAAACTCACTGCTCTCATTGAGCACATTAAAGCAAACAATATCGTCGCCCAAAGCATGGGTGTGATCGCGATTCCCAACAACGAACCTGAAGCTCGTGCCATCTTCGAGTTGGGCAAAAAACTCGGCCTCTACAGCATCAACACGGAGAGCATCGAATCCATCGACCTCATCGAAAAACTCGCCGCCGAGTATGATATTAAAATCGGTTTTCACAACCATCCGAAGAAACCCAACTACAAACTCTGGGATCCGGATTTCGTTTTCAATGCGGTAAAAGATCGTCACGCAAACGTTGGCATCTGCGCCGATATCGGCCACTGGGCGACCAGTGGACTGAATCCTTTGGAAGTGATCAAAAAAGTTGCTACCCGCGTGCATTCGTTCCACATGAAAGATCGTGAATCGATTGAAAAATGGACACATGACCGTCCGTTCGGAACCGGCATCATCGACAACGTCGCGATCTTGGACGAAGTGCGCAAACACGGTTTCAAAGGCAACGTTTCGATCGAATACGAACACAACTGGGACAGCAACTTGCCTGAAATTGCACAGTGCGTCGGCTACTTGCGTGCTTACTCAAAAATGCGCGCGTAATGGAAACGGCGGTCGTTTTATCAAAACGACCCTACCAAGCTTATTCTTAGTAAGCGAAAATCTCGCCGTCTTTGAAGAAGCGTTTGATTTCTGCGGCAGCGGCTTCTGGGGAGTCGGAGGCGTGGCAGACGTTGCGCATTTTCGAGTCGCCAGATTTGTCGCCGAAATCACCACGAATCGTGCCAGCGGCGGCGGTGGTGGAATCGGTTGGGCCGAGAAGGTCGCGGACGCGGGAAATGACGTTATCTCCTTCGAGTGCGAGGGCGATTACGGGGGTTTCCTGCATGAAGCAACGCACGGATGGGAAAAACGGCATGGCGGCGATGTGGGCGTAGTGTTCAGCGAGGATTTCATCACTGAGAGTCATCATTTTGATCCCCCGGATCACAAAGCCTTCTTTAGCAAAGCGGGCAAGCACCTCACCGGAGAGGTTTTTGGTGACAGCATCAGGTTTAAAAAGAATCAGCGTAGTTTCGTTAGCCATGGGCTTGAGGTAGGGCGGCAAATGCCGCTGCGCAAGTCTTTTTAAGCAAGGAGCGGCTGCATTCTGCTGCCGATATGGGTAGGGTTGTCTCGCCGAGACAACCGCGCGAAGCGAGGTGACAAAGATTTTTCATCAGATTCATTAAATGATTCTCCGCTTCGCGCGGCTCCCTCGGCGATGGAGCCCCACCTCTTAAGTTTTCCCGTTCAAATCGCCTCCACAAGCACATCGACTTCCAATTGGCAGTGGGCGGAGCCGCGGTAGGAGCCGCGGATAGGGGCGACGTCTTCATAGTCGCGGCCGACGGCGATTTTGACGTAACGGGCATCGGCTAGGGTGTTGTTAGTGGGATCGAAGCCAATCCAGCCGACGACGGGGAGAAACACCTCGGCCCATGCATGGGAGGCTTGTGCGCCTATGAGGTGATCGCGCGGACCGTTGTAAAGATAACCGGATGCGTAACGGGCAGGAATATCAGCGGCGCGGCAGAGCCCAAGCATAACGTGGGTGAAATCTTGGCAGACCCCACGTTTCTCAGCGAAACATTGATCGAGATGGGTGGCCACATTGGTGCTTCCTGGCTCATAGCGAAATTCCGAGTGGATCCAATTCATGATTGCCATGGCTTTATCAAAATAAGCATCGTGTCCAAATGTTAGATCGATTGATTGTCGCCAAATTTCCGGGCGGAAAATGACGCGTGCGCTCTCGTTGAGATAGGGCCAACTGCGATCTCGCACGGCGGCGGTGCGATAAATTTCTTTGGTCGCAATGCGTGCTTCTTCTGGAATTTCTAAAGGTAAATTGTGAACGCGGATTCTGCTTTCGACTTCTAGATATTGGTGATTTCTCAAGACTTCGAAATGGTGCGTGGTGTTTTGAAACAGGTCTTGAAATTTACTCAAGCGCGTGGCTGGCAGCACACGGATCAGTGATGAGATCGTTTTCTGAAACGGAAACGTGCGTGGTTCGAGATGCAGCTCGTTCATGCTGTCAGTGACAGGTCCTCCGTAACGGAAGATGGTGCGATGGACGACGGAGAGCTTCATGCGATGAAAAGGACGATGATCAATCTGGCAGGCTGATTTCAGATAACCAATAACAACTTCATTGTTGCTGTTGTTCTTGTTGTTCTCTCCATGCGGTGACTGCGTCGTGACCACGCTGTTGCATGCTGCGTTGAGACTCGAACATTTCTGGCATCAGGACAAAGGCTTCGAAGACAAGGCCTCCGATGTTGTTGAAACGTTGCTGTAGTTCATCAAGGTAAGCGTGCAGACCCAGTGCCATCGCTTCTTCAGCGGTGCCATAGCTGATATCGGCCAACAGCCTACCGCTCTCACGTTCCGCCTCGTTGATGAAGCCACCGCGAGGGCTGCTGGAAATACGGTGAATGCATTCGTCCACACGCTCTACGCAGTAACGAACGGAACGTGGAAAGTTTCTGGAGAAAACAAGGAAGCTCAGTGCGCCTTCGGCATCGAAGCGATGATGAACAGAGCGGAAAGCCCCGAGCGCGCCGCAGGAACCTAGAATGGCAGTCCAGTGCAATATCCCGGGTGCGCCTATGCCTCCGTGCCCGTCAGCCGGGAGGTAGGAAGTGGTGTCGAGGAAGCGAGTGGTCTTATCCGCACGTTCAAGATATCGTCCGAGTTCCATAAACTCCCAACCTTCATCGCGTGGATGGGTGGTAGCGGATATTCCCAAGAATGTGGCGACCGAGCGACGGATCCGCTCGTAGTAACGCGGCGGCGCTGTTCCTAACAAATATGCAGCTTCTTCTGAGCGAACAAAAAGATGAAGCGCGTTGATTTCCTCCCACATTTCATCGGAAAGCTGATCACGAACTGTCCGGGCGCTTTCGCGTGCTTGGGCGACGCAGGAAGCGATGCTGCTCGTGTTTCTCGGATCATCTGTTAGAAACCGAATGACATCCTCACCGCGGGTTTCCGGATATAGGGATTGAAATTGTTCTTCATCTCCAGTGCAGAGAATGATGGGGTGCCAGAAGTCCGCGATGCGATTACTGCCGAGCGATTCGTTATCCAATAATAAATGTCGATTCACATCGATCAGGCGCGCGAGGTTATCGGCCCGTTCTACGTAACGAGCCATCCAGTAAAGAGTGTTAGCAACACGAGAGAGCATGGTGATTAGGAAAAGTGATGGGGTTTAATGGCGTAGCACCCAAGTGTCTTTACTTCCGCCGCCTTGGGAGGAATTCACAACGAGGGAGCCTTTTTTAAGCGCGACTCGGGTGAGCCCGCCGGGGACGATGCGCGGTGTTTCACCATAAATGATGTAGGGCCTGAGATCAACGTGACGACCTTCCATGCCTGCCTCGCACCAAGTCGGGCAACGCGAGAGTGAAACGACGGGTTGGGCAATGTAGTTGGTGGGATCTGCGATGATGCGCTCGCGGAACTCGGCGATTTCCGATTTGCTAGCAGCGGGGCCCATCAGCATGCC